>NZ_JBSFPS010000262.1:0-13839 GCF_053588315.1 Streptosporangium sp. NPDC003464
GCCCGGCGCGGCGGTTGCCGGAAGAGGTCCGCCGTGCCGGGCAGGCCGGCCGGCGGCGGCCGAGGCGGTGACCGGGCACCGAGGGCCGGCGTTCACGCCGGCCCGCTCGACGGCAGGCGGGTCCGCGGCGTCGGACGCGCGCCCGGCTCCTCTAGCCGTTCTTGGTCACGGTGCCGTTCTTGGCGTCGATCTTGACCTCGTGCCAGGTGCCGTCCGGGGTGACGACATCGACATCCCAGACGAGGAGGTTGTCTTCGTACCTGTCCAGGCTCATGTGGACGATCTTTCCTTGCGGCATCGAGGAGGCCACCTTCTCCGCCGCCGCCCCGAAGGTGAGCTCGGAGTCCTTGACCATGCCCATGACCCTGGCCTTCTCCTTGTCGCCGGTGTCCTTCACCCTGGATCCCGAGACCACCTTTCCTGACGCGTCCACTTCCAGCAGCCGCTCCGTGCCGTCGGGGCCGGCCAGTTGGACCTCCCAGATCCGGCCGCCGTTCTCCGCCTGGACCGACAGGACCGTGGAGCCCTTGACGGCGTCCGTGGCCGCGGTGGCCACCTTCTCCAGGCTCGCCGTGCCGTCGGGCTCCCCGCTGGGGTCGCCCGGCGCCCCCGACGGTGACACCGGAGCGGCGACGGCACCGCCCGCGGGCGCCGCCCTGACGGCACCGGACTGGGTGTGGGCGCTCCCGCAGGCCGCGGCCGCGAGCAGGGCCAAGCCCGGGAAGATGGCACTGATGATGGCCTTTGTCCGTTTTCCATCATTCATACGGTGGCACTGCCCGGAGCCCTACAAAGGCACGCCCGGAAGTCGGGCAATTCGCTCCACGACCGTCCCGGGAGACCGCGCGGCGGCGCCCCCGGCCGGGGGGCGGGCCCGCCGCCTACAGCTTGACGCTCCCGGCCGCCAGGTCGGCCTTCCAGAAGCGCTGCAGCGCGACGAAGGCCAGGATCACCGGGATGACCGAGATGAGGGAGCCCATCACCACGGCGTCCCGGAGGAAACCGGTCCGGATGCCGTTCCACTTCGCCAGCCCCAGGGTGATCGGCCAGAGCGACTGGTCGTTGAGCACCATCATCGGGAGGAAGAAGTTGTTCCAGATCGCGACGGCCTGGAACAGGAACAGGGTGACCAGCGCCGGGGCCATCAGGCGTACCGCCACGGTGAAGAAGATCCGCAGCTCACCGGCGCCATCGATGCGGCCCGCCTCCAGCAGGTCGTCGGGGACGGCCGCCTGGGCGTAGGCCCTGGCCAGGAAGACGCCGAACGGGCTCACCATGCACGGCAGCAGCATCCCCCACATGGAGTTGAGCAGCCCCACCTCGCTGAGCAGGAGGTAGAGGGGCAGGGTGAGCAGCGGCGTCGGGATGAGGACCGCGCCCATGATGACCGCGAACACCGCCCCGCGCCCCCTGAAGGGATACTTCGCCAGCCCGTATCCGGCCATGGCGGCCAGCAGGGTGGCGCCCAGGGCCCCGCCCCCGGCGTAGATCAGGGTGTTGAGCAGCCACCGGGGATACAGCCCGTTGTCCTGCGACATCAGCCGGTCGAGGTTGCCGCCGATGTCGACGCTCCCGAACCAGAGCGCGGGCGTGTCGAACAGGTCGGCGCCCGACTTGGTGGCCGACACGACGAGCCACCACAGGGGCAGCAGGACGTAGGCCGCCACCACGCACAGGACGGCCGTGGTGAGGACCTGCGAGCGGACGGTGGCCCTCATCGGCGCACTCCTCGGGTGGTCAGCCAGGTGGACAGGCGCAGGAACGCCGCCGACAGCCCGCCGGCGACGATCGCGAGCACGATGGCGATGGCCGAGCCCTGCCCGTAGTCGTTGTTGTCCAGGGCGACCTGCACCGACCACATCAGCGGGGTGTAGCTCTTGGAGACGGCGGTGGTGACCCCGCTCAGCACGGTCGGCTCGTTGAACAGCTGGAGCGTCCCGATGATCGAGAAGACGCCGGTCAGGATCAGCGAGGGCCGTACCAGCGGGATCTTGACCGACCAGGCGATCCGCCACGCGCCGGCCCCGTCCAGGGACGCCGCCTCGTACAGGTCGCGCGGGATGGCCTGGAGCGCGGCGTAGACGACGAGCATGTTGAAGCCCGTCCAGGTCCACGTGACGATGTTGCCGATCGACCACAGGACGACGCCGTCGGCGAGGAAGTCGATCCCGAGGAAGGCCAGGGGTGAGATCTCCTTGGTGTACAGGAACGACCAGACGATGGCCGCGATGACCCCGGGGACGGCGTAGGGCAGGAAATACACCAGCCGGAAGAACCGTGCGAACCGGGCGGACTGGCTGTCCAGCAGGAGTGCCAGCACCAGGGCCACGCCGAGCATGACCGGCACCTGTATGACACCGAACGCCAGCAGCCGGCCGAGACCGTCCACGAACGTGTCGTCCCGGAAGACCGCCAGGTAGTTCCCGATCCCGGAGAAGACCCGCTCGGGCGTGCCGAACCCGAGCCCCGACCGCTTGACCCGGTAGAGGCTCTCGTCGATCGCGTAGCCGATCGGCAGGAGGAAAAAAACCGCGAAGAGCGCGCCGAAGGGGAGCAGGAAGATCAGCGCCGCCTGGTTGCGCCCGCGCGTGCCGCGCCGCCGCGGCCGCACCCCGGCCACGGCCTGTCCCGGGGGAGCCTCCGGCTCGGAGACTGTCATGAGGTGATCGCCTTTCCTGACATCTGTGCCACGCGGAGGCCAGGCGGGGCCCGTCGGCCGCCGCGTGGCCGCGTGTGTTTCCGGCCGGCCCCGGGATTCCGGCGACCGGCTTGGCCCCGCGGTCCCGGCGACCGGCCCGGCCCCGGGATCACGCGGACCGGCCTAGCCCTGGGAGACGTTCAGCCCCTTGTCCTTGATCGAGGCCACGGCTTTCTCCTGGACGGTCCTGAGCGCCTCCTGCAGGGTGCCGCCGCCGGAGACGGCCCGCCCGACCGCGGCGACGAAGGCGTCGTTCAGCGCCGGCGTGGTCGGGCCCCAGCCGAAGTCCGGGGCCACGGTCCCGGCGGAGTCGGCGAAGGTCCGGAAGACCGGCTGGTCACCGTAGAAAGGCCGCCCGGCCTGCATGCTCGGCGACGCCCCTCCCGCGACGCCGGCCGGGAAGAGGCCGCCGTCGGCCATCAGGCCGTCGACCGCGGCCGCGTCGGTGGACAACCACCCGGCGAACTCCACGGCCTCCCGCGGGGCCGCGCACCCCTTCAGCACGGCGTTCGGGGAGCCGCCGACGTTGCCGGTGACGGTACGGCCCGCCTCCCACTGGGGCATGGGCGCGACCGCCCACTTTCCCTTCGTCTTGGGGATCGAGTCCTCCAGCACCTTGGTCATCCAGACCGCCGACACCAGCGAGGCGATCTTCCCGTCGCTGAAGTCCTTGAACCAGGCGTCCGACCAGCCGGGCTTGACGTCCAGGAGCTTCCTGTCCAGCAGGCCCTGCCAGTAGCCGGCGACCTTGAGCGTCGGCGCGTCGACCACGTTCACCTTCCAGGAGTCCCCCTCCGTGGCGAACCACCGGGCACCGGCCTGCCAGGCGAACCCGCTGAAGCCGTACATGTCGTCGGGGTTGAAGGAGGTGAGGAAGACGTCCGGGTCCGCCTTGTGGATCTTCTCGGCCGCCGCCGCGAACTCGTCCCAGGTCTTCGGCACCTCGATCCCGAACTTGTCGAACAGGTCCTTGCGGTAGAACATCCCCATCGGGCCGGTGTCGACGGGGATGCCGAACTGACGGCCGCCGAAGGTCACCGTGTTGACCGCCCACGGCTGGATCTTGGAGTTGACGTCCTTCGCGAGGTCGGTGATGTCCTCCAGCGCCCCCTCGATGAGGAAACTGGCCATCGTCTCGGCGCCGACCTGCGCCAGACACGGCGCGTTGCCCGCTTTGACGGCGCCGAGCATCTTCTGGTAGCCGCCCTTGGCGCCCGGCTCGACCTGGGTGTACTTCACCTGGACGTCCGGGTGGGAGGCGTTCCAGGCGGCGGCGGCCCTGTCGTATCCGGGGGCCCAGCCCCACCACTCGATCGTGACCGGTCCCGCCGAGGAGGCGGACGCGGCCGCGGGCCGCGGTGTCCCGTCGCCGCCACCACAGGCCGCCGCGGCGAGAGTGGTGATCAGTGCGGTCGCCGCCCCGGCGACCGCTCGTGCGTTACGCATGACGTGGATATCCTTCCGCGCACCCTTTTCCGTGGCGGCAACCCTCCGCCGTCGGCACCCCTCCCCTCCATGGACAAACGGCGCCGGATTCTTGCACTTTGCGATCCGCGGCCCCGCGCGCTCCCGGACAGACGACCCCGCGCTCCCGATCCGCGGCCCCGCGCGCTCCCGGACAGGCGGCCCCGCGGGGCGCTGACCGGCCGCCGCGGGAGTGCCGGTCAAACGTCCAAGTGCCGCGTCCCTTTGTCCATTACCGGGCCGTGAGCCCGCTGCTCATGCTGGAGCCGACCGCTCCGCCACGAGGCGAGGGGCGGTCCGGCGGAGGCCGGAGACGAGGGAGCCGGTCCTGAAGGCCGGAGGCCCGGTCCTCAGGGACTTCCGGCCGTCGCCCGGGTAACCTTCCCCGTAATGGGAGGCGCAGGTATGAGAGATCCGGCGTGACTTCGATGACCGAACGCGTGACAGCCACCGACGACGTGCCCGGCGGCCGTGGGCCGCGGGCCGGGATCCCTCCCGTCGGGATCACCCACCGCCGCGCCCGGTGCGCCGGGTGACCGGCAGGGCCGGCGGGACCGGCGGGATGGACGCCTGGGTGGTCGCCCGCCCGGGACCGATCGCCTCGCGCCCGCTGGAGCGGACCCGGCTCCCGATCCCCTCGCCGGGGCCCGGTGAGGTGCTCGTCGAGGTCGAGGCGTGCGCCGTCTGCCGCACCGACCTCCACCTCGCCGAGGGCGACCTGCTCCCCCGGCGTCCCAGGACCGTGCCGGGCCACGAGGTCGTCGGCCGGGTCGCCGCGAGCGGCCCGGACGCGACACGGCTCGCGCCCGGCACCCGGGTGGGCGTGGCCTGGCTCCGCTCGACCTGCGGGCTCTGCCGCTACTGCCGCCGGGGCGTGGAGAACCTCTGCCCCGCCTCCACCTACACCGGCTGGGACGCCGACGGCGGCTACGCCGGATATCTCACCGCCCCCGAGGACTACGTCTACCCGCTCCCGGAGGACGCTCCGGCCGAGAAGCTGGCGCCGCTGCTGTGCGCCGGGATCATCGGCTACCGCGCCCTGCTCCGCTGCGATCTGCCCCCCGGCGGCCGGCTGGGCGTCTACGGCTTCGGCGCCTCGGCTCACCTGACCGCCCAGCTCGCCGTCGCCCAGGGCGCGAGCGTGCACGTCCTCACCCGGTCGGCCGGGGCCCGCGAGCTGGCCATGACGCTGGGCGCGGCCTCCGCCGGCGGCGCGGCCGACGCCCCGCCCGAGCCGCTGGACTCCGCGATCCTGTTCGCCCCGGCCGGCGAGCTGGTGCCCGTCGCACTGGCCGCCCTGGACCGGGGCGGCACCCTCGCGGTGGCGGGCATCCACCTCAGCGACATCCCCGTGCTGAACTACCGGCGCCACCTGTTCCAGGAGCGGACGCTGCGCAGCGTCACCGCCAACACCCGCGCCGACGGCCGGGGATATCTGGATCTCGCCACGACCCGTCCCCCGCGGGTCACCACCGTCCCCTATCCCTTCGACGCGGCGGACCAGGCGCTGGAGGACCTGGCCACCGGCCGCGTCGAAGGCGCCGCCGTACTCCTCAGATAGCCTCAGGCGGCTCCGGGCGGCCCATGGCGCGCCGGCCGCGGGACCGGGGCCGGGCACCGGGCGCCGGTCACCCGGCCGGCATGTGCCTCTCGGTCATCACGTGCGCGTCAGGGCCGGGGAACACGAGGCTCTCGTGGTCGGCGTCCATCCACCGCACCACGTAGGGCGGGGAACCGTCCGGGTGGCGCAGTTCCACGATCACACCGATCCGCCGGGTCTCACCGTGCCGGGTGCCCTCGACGACCAGCTTGTCACCTATCGCTGCCTTCATAGCACTCTCCTTTCATTCACGCGGCCGTCATCGCCGCCCGAGGGGGGAGAATCCGCCGCTTGCGGCCTGCCGACCGGAGGGGCCCCCGGCCGGGCGGCCCGGCCGGGGGCCCTCCCCTGCCGGGGCCGCGCGGTCAGGTCTGCCGTGGCCGGCGCCACCGCTGGTCGGCGAGGACCCACGCCCTCTCCCACTCGGCGTCGCGGTGCCGGTTCAGCAGCCCCCGGGCACCGGCGAGGCAGAGCAGCAGGACCGCCCCGCCCCCTCCCGCCACCGCGATCGCGGCGACCGCGCTGTCGGTGATCGTCTTCACGTGTCGCTGCGGGGGCGCCGTGATCCGGCCGCTCCCGTCGAGCCAGATCTGGGTGTGGGAGCCGGCCGGTGTGCTCGGCGAGAGCACCACCTGGCCCGTCCGCGTGCCGCCCTGCGGGGTGGTCCACCGCACCGTCCGGGTCCGCCATCCCGCGCCGTGCGCCGCGTCCACGACCTCCGCGGCGACGGTCTGCCGGTGGCCGGGGCCGGTGAGCTCGGCCCGCAGGCCGCTCGCGTAGACCTGCCGCCCGAACGCGGCCGCGGGCCACAGGAAGGCAACGAAGATCATCAAGCTCACCAGCACGATCACCGTGTCGATCCGGTCCGAGCGCCTGCGCAACGGGTTGCCGTCGAAGCGGTGAAGATTCAGGCAGCGCATCGCCCAACGGGCAAGGGAACGCATCGGGCCACCTCCTGCCGCCGATATGCACATCTTCACGGTCCGGCCCGCGCGCCCGGTGCTGCCAGGGTCTTTGGACGTGGCCACCCGGGACCTTCGGCCTCATCGCTCGCCGGCCGGTACCTTGGGTCCTTCTCAGGGAGTCCTTCCCCGGCTTTCCTCCCCCACACCGTGTGGCGGGGACCTGCCCGCCGTCATGGTCACCCGCGAGCGAAATGCCCCTCCTGCTGTGCTCTGTACGGCTTGCGCGTATTACGCGCTATGCGGAGCCGTACCCGGATAGGGACCAAAGACCGGCCAGAGAAGGGCCGTGCGCCTCTGGAAACGGCCCGTTCGACGTCGCAAGAGTGGCTACGCACGCCACCCACCCCAGGAACGGAGACCTGACCGAGATGCCCCTCCCCGCATCACGCCATGTCGTCGTCGCCCTTGACGGCTCACCGGGCTCCATCGCCGCACTCCGCCGCGGGGCGGCGGAGGCGGGCGCGACGGGCGCGCGGCTGGTGGTCGTCCATGTCCTTCCGGACGGGCCGCTCGGACCGGGCGGGACAGAGGGGGCCGGCGGGCCGGACGGCCCCGGCGACCGGGACCGCCTCCGAGCGGGCGAGGTGGACGCGCTCATCGCCGCGACCGTACCGGACGGGGCCGCCGCGGCGGCCCGCACGATCATCGCCCACGGCGACCCCGCCCATGTGATCATCCAGCACGCCCGGCAGGCGGAGCTGCTGATCATCGGCGCCAGGCCCGGCGGGACGCCCCTGGACGGCTCGACACTCGACCCCGTCCTGCGGGAGGGCCCGTGCCCGATCCTGATCTGTTCCTCCCCGGACACGGCGGGACGCCTGTCGTGGACCGTCCGGCTGCCGGCGCGGCCGCGCGACCCGGCGTCCCGCTGATCCCGCGGGTCCAGGCCCTCCCCCGGCACGGCGGCGGGCCCGTCCCGGACCAGGTGGTCACCCCGTGCGGGCGGTCAGGGACGGGCGGCGACCCCGTAGTTACGCTCCCAGCGCCCGCCGGAGGGGGCGGTGTCGAAACAGACGGCGGCCGCGGCGTTGCCCGCCAGATCGTTGTCCTGCACCGCGCCCGACACACAATTGCCGCTGCCGGTGATCCACAGACCATGGGTCTGCGTCTTGGGGTCCTGGTTGTCCCAGACGCGGTTGCCGCGGACCATCGGGCTGAGGGTCGGCGCGTTCAGGGTGAGGCCGGCGCGGACGGCAGGACGGTCGGGCAGGCTGTACGGGGTACCCGCCGCGGGCGGCTCCCCCTCCCAGGCCGTCACCACGCCGGGGTGGAAAGGGGCGAGGAACAGCTCGGTGGCGGTGTTGGCGGTGACGATCGCCCTGCGCCCGCCGGCGGTGAGCGTCTTGCCGCGGTGACCTCCGGGGAGCCAGGCGGCGGCGGTGTCGGTCAGGGACGTGGCGGTGTAGGTGACGCCGTCGCCCTCGCCGGAGGCCGCGGGGGCCGTCTGCTCGCCGTTGTCGCGGATCCGGTTGTCGAGCAGGGCGGCGTCGACGAGGGTGCCGTCGACACGGACGCCGTCGAGGGCGTTGCCCCAGATGTCGTTGCCGTCGAGGACCATCTCGGTGGAGGCGTGCGCGGGGCCGCCGGGCATGTTGTGCTGGCGGTAGCCGTAGCGGCCGTTGCGGCTGACCCGGTTGCCCTGGACGCTGTAACGGCCGGGCGTGTTGCCGATGCTGATGCCGTCGAGGACGTTGCCGTCGACGACGCAGCCGGTGACGATGCCGCCCCGGCCGGCGACGGAGGTCGTGCCCAGGCCCGAGACGTCGTAGCCCGCCTCGTGGTTGCCGATCATGGTGCAGGCGGCGACGATGAGCCCGTCGGCGCCCCAGTCGGAGATGCCGTACCGGTTGCCCTCCGCGTGGCAGTTGGTGATGCGGATGCCGCGGGGCGGGGTCCAATCCCGGTCCTGGAGTTCCAGGAATACGCCGTTGGTCCCGTTGCCGACGGCGGTGCAGCCGGTGATGGTGAGGCGCTCGACGGTGCCCCAGCCGCCGATCCCGATGCCCAGGCCGGCCCCGCCCATCTGCGTGCCGCTGTCCAGCCGCCCGCAGCCGACGGCGACGACCCTCTCCACCACCGTGTCCTGCAGGAAGTCGCAGCCGAAGCCCGAGGCGGCGGTGTGGTGGATGTAGAGGTCGTGGAAATGGCCCCGGAGCACGTACTGCAGGCCCAGCCCCTTGGCGAGCACGTCGTACTCCCCGAGCTCGACACCGGAGCCGTCGATCTCGAAGCCGGCGAAGGTGCAGTCGGCGATGTGGTTGTCGCGGCCGGCACCGTGCTGGATGGCGGTGAAGAAGGCCAGCGGTGTCGGATCGGTGGGATCGCCGGGGTTCGACAGCACGAACCGGGTCGCGGCCGGACCCGCGCCGACGAGCGACACCCCGCTCCTCCACACGGTGCCCGCGTCCCGGATCGAATACACGCCGGACGGGCAGTAGATGACGCGCGCCCGGCCGTCGGCGGCGCAGCCGTCCCCGGCCCGGCGGACCAGCTCCGCCAGGGCCGGCTGGTCGTTGGTGACGCCGTCGCCGGCCAGGCCGTGCTCGCGGGCGTCGTAGACGAGGGGTTCCGCCGGGACGGCGGCCGCAGGCAGGCTGACGACCGGCTCGGCGGCGGGCAGCGCCAGGGAGTAGGTGCGGCCGGGGGCGTCGGGCCACCGCTCGGTGACGCGGTAGACCCAGTGGGAGGGGGTCACGCCCGCGGCGTCGGTGGCCAGCAGTTCGAGCCTGAAGCGGCCGTCCTCGTCGAGCTGGGCCTCCGTCCCGCCGAGGACGATGAGGCCGTGCTCGGCGCTGGTGAGGGTGGCGGGCTCGGGCTCGATGAGCACGCTGCCGCGGCGGGGCTCGCCGTCGGGGTTCAGATACTGTCCGGTCACGACGACGGTCTGCAGGTCTCCGGGCAGATGCATCCCGGGCTCCTCTCGGCGAAACTGGGCCCGCCGGTGCGGCGCGAGGGGCGAGGGGCCAGGACCGCGGAGGCGGGCGTCACATCGGCCGCGTCGGTACGGGCGGGTGACGGTCTCCGGCGCACCCGCCCCAGGACCGACCGGTCCCGACGGCCGGTCAGGGGTTGGATTCCCCTCTCCCGGCGAAGTAAGCGCAGATCAGCAGGGCTCCCCACGGCCGGCCACCCCCCTGCGGTACGGTCCGCCCGGGACCTCCACAGCGAATGATCACTTTAAGCCATGATATGACTACTTTTAGTGGAAATGCTCGGGGAGCTGCGGCCCCGGCTCCCCGGGGGCGCCGGTCAGGGGCCGCGGCGCCGGACGAGGGGAGGGGCAGCGATGGAGTGGTTTCCCGCCATGCCGCTGGAGGAGTGGGCCGACACGAAGGAGACCGTGCACCGGTTCACGCAGATCGTCGGCAAAGTACGGCTGGCCACGAGCGTCCGCCGCAACCACTGGTGGAACGTCCCCTTCCACCTGACCGGGCGGGGCATCACCACACGCCCGTCAGGCGGCTTCGACGACGTGCCGGTCTTCACCGTCGACTTCGACTTCGTCGCCCACCGGCTGATCGTCAACCGGCTGGACGGGCACAGCGTGTCGTTCGGCCTGACGGGCCAGTCGGTCTCCTCCTTCCACCGGACCTTCTTCGCCGCGCTGAAGGACCTGGGCATCGAGGTGACGATCGAGGCCGAGCCGTTCGGGCTCGCCGACAGCACGCCGTTCGCCCAGGACACCAAGCACGCGGCCTACGACCCGGTACTGGTCAACCGGTACTGGCAGGTCCTGTCGCAGGTCAACCTGGTGCTGGAACGCTTCGCGGCGAGGTTCTGCGGCAAGATCAGTCCGGTGCACCACTTCTGGCACACCTTCGACATCGCCGTGACCCGTTTCTCG
Organism: Streptosporangium sp. NPDC003464; assembly: GCF_053588315.1. Classification (NCBI taxonomy): domain Bacteria; kingdom Bacillati; phylum Actinomycetota; class Actinomycetes; order Streptosporangiales; family Streptosporangiaceae; genus Streptosporangium; species Streptosporangium sp. NPDC003464. The sequence continues at coordinate 10,572 of NZ_JBSFPS010000262.1, forward strand.
GGCCGCTCGGTCGGCGCGCAGCCCCAGGCCGATCCCGTCACCAGGGAGGCCTACTCCCGGGAGGTCATCAGCAGCGGATTCTGGTTCGGCGACGACGCGATGCCCTGGCCGGCCTTCTACTCCTACACCGCGCCCGAACCGGCGGGTCTCGCCGAGGAGCCGCTCCGCCCCGAGGAGGCGGCCTGGCTGCCGCAGCGGGGCAGCCACCTGGCCGTCCTGCGCTACGACGACGCGCGCGCCCACGACGATCCCGTCGCCACCGTGCTGGACTTCCTCGACTGCGCCTACCAGGCGGGCGCCCGGCGGGCCCGCTGGGACAGGGCCCTGCTCGTCAGCCTGCCCGGGACCACCGACCCGCTCGTCGAGCAGGAGGCCCCGCAGCGGCCGCCGGAGCAGCCCTAGCCGTGCCGCCCCGGGCCCGTCCCGAGCCGTCGATCCTCCGGCGGCACGGGGCTTCCCGGGAATGGCCCTCCCCCACCTGCGGACTCTTCCGCGGGCCCGCCACGCCACCGTGTGGCGGCCGCGGCCTTCACCCGGCCCGGCGGGACCGGGACGGACCTCCGGCCGCGCCGGCTCGTTACACTCGCGGGCCATGACAGTGATTGACGGACTGATCCGCCTCGTGCCGCCGCCCACGGAACCGGTCGACGCGCGAGGCGACTGGAGTGAGGTCGAGGCCGCCCTCGGGCTTGGGCTGCCCACCGACTTCAAGGCGCTCGTCGAGCGGTACGGGCGCGGCCAGTTCGTCGACCTCATCACGCCGCTGACCCCGTTCGGCGCCCACGAGCTGCTGATCCAGCACGCTCGGCGGCTGCTGGACAGGGAGCGGTCCTTCCGCGAGCAGTATCCCGACGAGTGCCCCTATCCGTTCCATCCGGAGCCCGGCGGGCTGCTGGAGTGGGCCGGCACCGACAACGGTGACTCGCTCTGCTGGCTGACCGAGGGAGAACCGGACAGCTGGCGCGTCGTGGTCTGGAATCCGCGCAGCGTCGCCTACGCCGCGTATGACGTCGGCGCCGTGGAGTTCCTGCACGGCTGGCTGAGCGGGCGGATCACCGCGCCGATACTGCCCGACGGGGTCGAGGCGTCGCCGTGGTTCGAGCCGTTCCGCGAGCGCGAACACGTCTACATCAAGCTGTCCGAGGGCGAGTCGCCCTATCACGAGCGGCTGCGGATCCTGCGCGAGGCGCTCGCGCCCACGGCCGACCGGGGCGGCTACAGCGACGAGGACGGCGACCGGCAGGACCACTTCGCCGCCACGGAGCTCGGCTGGCTGCTGACCTACGAGACGGCCTACGGCCACCAGATCCGGGCCGCCTTCCCGCCCGAAGACGGAGAGCGGGCCCGTGTCACGCTGCTCGACGCGGCCCGCCGCATGGGTTGCCAGGTGCTGTCGACGACGACACACCTCGGCGAACCCGTCTGGACCTGAAGCCTGTCGACGATCATCGGCGGTCGCGAGGCGGCCCCTCCTCCGGTGCGCAGGTATGGCGCGTGCCCTGGACGCCGAGCCGCCCCGGCCGCAGGTGTGCCCGCATGTCACCGCCACATATCGATCATGTAGGCTCGGGCCCGCGATGAGACCTGAATCGACGCTGCGCCGGTCGCCCGCCGAGCCCATGATCGAGATCCCTGCCGGGGAGATCGTCCTACGGGACGAGGGCACGGAGACGGACTGGAAGGTCGAGGTCGGGGCCTTCCTGCTGGCGCCCTGCCCCGTGACCCGCGAGCTGTACGACGCCGTCCGGGGCGAGAGGTCCGCGAGCCCGGCGGGGCCGCGGACCCCGGTCACCGAGGTCTCCTGGAAGGAGGCCGTCCGCTTCTGCAATCTGCTCTCGCGGGCGGCGGGGCTCGAACCCTGCTACGCGATGGGCGACGACCCCGACGGGCGAGACGTGGTCCACGACGGGGAGGCCGACGGCTATCGCCTCCCGACCGAGGCGGAGTGGGAGTACGCGTGCAGGGCGGGGACCTCCGGCGTCCGCTACGGAGAGCTGGACGAGATCGCCTGGTACCGCGACAACTCCGGCGGCGAGGTGCACGACGTCGCGGCCAAGGCGCCGAACGCGTGGGGCCTCTACGACATGATCGGCAACGTGTGGGAGTGGTGCTGGGACGTCTACGACCCCACGGTCTACGGCCCCTACCGCGTGTTCCGCGGCGGGGGCTGGTCCGATCGGCCCCGAGGATGCCGGGCGTCGTGCCGCCGCAAGAGCCATCCGACCTTCCGCGTCGACGACCTCGGCTTCCGGCTCGCCCGATCACGGTGAGCGCCGCACCCCGTCGCCGGTCCGCCCCGTTCCCGGCGGGGGCCGGCTGACCCGCCGCCGAGCCGGGCCTGCCGGTGCCACCGGCGCGGCGCCCGGACCGGCCCCTGCCGTCGACCGGCGGCCTGGTAACGGTCCACGGCTGGAGCGCTAGGAGACCGCGCCCGCCGCGCGTGACGCCCGGCCTCCCAGGGCGCGCAGGCATTCGGCGAGCTCCGGCGGTCCGTGAACCTCGAACTCGCAGCCGAGCATGGCCAGCCGGAACGCCAGCCACTCCAGCGTGTCGGTGTGGCTGTGCAGCCGGCAGCTGTGCTCGTCGATCGGCTCCAGGTCGCCGGGAGCGCTGCCGAGACGCCTCGCGACCTCCTCGACCGGCGCGTACAGGGTCGCCACCGCCCGGTAGGTGGGGGCCAGGCTGCGGAGTTTGCGGCTGACGTAGGCGGCCGCGTCGTCGGCGGGCAGCTCGCGCGGGGTGATCCGCGCGCCGGTCGGCCTCGGCTGCCGGATCCGGTCGACGCGGAAGATCCGCCAGTCGTCGCGGTCGTTGTCGTAGGCGACCAGGTACCAGCGGCGTCCGGCCGCCACGAGGCGGTGCGGCTCCGCCAGGCGGTTGGTCTCGGTCCCGTCGCCCGCGCGGTAGCCGAAGCGCAGCCGCTCGCGGTTGGCGATCGCCGCGGCCAGCACGGTCAGGTCCTCGGGGGCGACGGTCGGGCCGCCGCTGACCGGCAGTTGGACGGTGGCGGTGTTCAGGGCGCCGACCCGGTGCCTCAGCCGGGAGGGCAGCACCTGTTCGAGCTTGGCGAGGGCCCGCACGGAGGCCTCCTCGATGCCCTCCACGGGGTGTCCGGCCGCCGTGCGCAGACCGACCGCGATGGCCACGGCCTCCTCGTCGTCGAGCAGCAGCGGCGGCATGGCCGCGCCCGCGACCAGGCGGTAGCCGCCCACCGCGCCCATCGTCGCCTGCACCGGGTAGCCCAGCTCGCGCAGCCGGTCGATGTCGC
>NZ_JBSFPS010000263.1:0-13696 GCF_053588315.1 Streptosporangium sp. NPDC003464
CCCGCCGCCCGGCCGGGCGGCGGGGACGACCGGCGGCCGATCACGGGCTGTCGACGCCGATCCAGTTGACGTGCCACTGGAAGGCCTGCGCGACGGCGGGAGTGATGGGGCTGCTGTCGCTCCAGCGGACGTAGAGGCGGAATCCGGTCGCGGTGGGGCTGTAAACGGCGTTGGCGCCCGTCAGCGCCCAGTGGTCGCCGGTGCCGCCGACGGAGCTCGTGTAGACCGGGGTACCGGTGAAGTTCGCGGAGGTGGTGTCGACGTCGATGTACAGGCCGGTGCCGTTCCCGTAGGACTCCCAGCCCTCTCCGGGCGCGGTCTTCCCGGCCGCGACCCGCTGGCTCGTCTTCGCCGCCGACGTCACCTCGGCCGCGACCTCGGCCGCCACCCGCTTGGCGGCCGGGCGGTCGTCGGCGTGCGCGCTCGCCCCTGTCACCAGAACGGCGCCGAACGCCAGGGCGGCGGACAGGGCGACGGTCGTGGACCTCACGATGGCCATGTGTTCTCCTTCGGTTCTCAGTCAAGTCCTCGGCGGTCATGACCTCGGAGAGGCGCTGTCCGCGGCTGCGGGCAGCGCCTGCCATGGCGTCTGAGGATGCAAACGATCATCACTGATAGTAGCCATCTTGCAACTTAATGTTGTTGAACGTCGCTGTTCGACGGCGTGCCGCCGCTTGGTACGCATACGGGCACGCTCCGCCGGGCCGGGCGCCGCTTCTCGGGTGCGTGGGACCGCGGGAAAACAGTAGTGTCAGCCCAAAATTGCAGTGACATCAAAATTATCGTCTAAGGTGGGGCGGTGACCTTCACCTCCGACATCCGCCCCGGCGCCCCTCTGGGCGGCGGAAGCCGCATCGCACAGCTCCGGAGTCCAGGGCGACCCCCGAAGGGGCAGCGGTGAGCCGGCCGGACGACACCCTCGACGGCGACGTGATCAAGGTCGTCGGGGCGCGCACCCACAATCTGCGGGACGTCAGCGTCGTCTTCCCCAAGAACAAGATCGTCGCCTTCACCGGCGTCAGCGGCAGCGGCAAGACCTCACTCGCCATCGACACCGTGCACGCGGAGGCCCAGCTGAGATACCTGAACGGCATCTCACCGTTCTTCCGCCAGTTCATCTCACCCAAGGACCGCCCGCAGGTCGACCGGATATCCGGGCTGGGCGTGACCCTGGCGGTGGACCAGCGCCGGCTGAACCGGAGCCCGCGCTCCACCCTCGGCAGCATCACGGGGTTGAACGACTTCCTCGGCCTGCTGTTCGCCCGGCTGCCGGCGCTGGGGCCCGAAGCCCGGGAGTTCCCCGAGCTACGCGGGCTGACCAGTGCTTGTTTCGACCGGTACAGCATGGAAGGCCGCTGCAAGGAGTGCGGCGGCATGGGCGCCACGGTGAGCCCGGCCGAGGACCGGATCGTGACCCGCCCCGACCTCCCGCTGCTCGCGGGCGCCGGGACGTGGTTCGGCCGGGCCGGCTCCGGGGAGTCCCTGGCGCTGCCCGCCCTCGCCGAGCGGTACGGCGCGGACCTCGGCCTGCCCTGGTGCGAGCTGCCCGAGGAGTTCCGGCAGGCGGTGCTCCACGGCACGGGCGACGTGCCGGTCACCTACAAGGTCACCACCAGGCAGAAGAAGACGGGCGCCGAGATCACCTTCGAGCGCAGCGTGCCGCTGAAAGGAGCGGTCCTCGAAGTCTCCAGGCTCTACGACGCGGCGGGCACCGACGGGGCCAAGGAGCACTACGCCCGGTTCATGCGCCGGATCGAGTGCTCGGCGTGCGGCGGCACCGGGTTCGGCGAGGTCGGTCTCACGGTCAAGCTCGGCGGCCTGACCTATCCCGAGGTGATCAGGCTCCCCGTCGAGGAACTGCGCGGATGGGTGGACGCGATCGGGCCGACGCTCACCCCGATGCAGCGTGAGGTGGCCGACACCGTCCTGCCCGACCTGGCCCGCCGCGTGCGGCTGCTGGTCGAGCTGGGCCTCGGGCACCTCCAGGTCACCCGCACCGCCCCGTCGATGTCGGGCGGAGAGCTCCAGCGGGCCCGGGTCGCCGCCCAGCTGAACACGGACCTGACCGGGATCGTCTTCGTCCTCGACGAGCCGAGCGCGGGCCTGCACCCCGCCGACAAGCGCCCGTTCCGCGAGATCCTCCGCGAGCTGCGCGACGCGGGCAACACCGTCCTGCTCGTGGAGCACGACCCTGAGCTGATCGCCCTGGCCGACTGGGTGGTGGACATCGGCCCCGGGGCCGGGCGCGAGGGCGGCAGGCTCGTCGCGTCCGCCCCGCCGTGGGAGCTGAGCCGCGACGAGCGGTCGGTCACCGGCGCCTACCTCGGCGGGCGCGGTCCCCGGGTCCGCCGGACCCGGCGGTCCGGCCCCGCCACGGCGCCCCGGCTCGCCCTGATCGGCGTCGACGCGCACAACGTCCGCCTGGACCGGGTGGAGATCCCCCTTCACGTGCTCACCTGCATCACCGGGGTCAGCGGCAGCGGCAAGAGCAGCCTGCTGCACCAGGCGCTCGGCGCGGGCCTCGACGCCGTCCTCCGCGGCGAGCGCCCGGAGGCCGTCGCCCGGATCGAAGGCGCCGGGCAGCTCGACTGGGTGACGGTGGTGGACCAGAATCCGATCGGGCGCACGCCGCGCTCCAGCCCGGCCACCTACACCAAGGCGTTCGACGCGATCCGCAAGCTCTACGCCGCCACTCCGGAGGCCAGGAGCCGCGGGCTCGGCGCGGGGGCCTTCTCCTTCAACTCCTCCGGTGGCCGTTGCGAGGCGTGCGCCGGATACGGCAGACGCCAGGTGGACCTGCACTTCATGCCGGACATGTGGGTCGTGTGCGACGTCTGCGAGGGGCGCCGCTTCACCCCCGAGCTGCTCGCCGTCACCTACCGCGGCAAGGCCGTCGACGAGGTGCTGGAGATGACCGTGGACGAGGCGGCGGACTTCTTCGGCGGATCGGCCGGCCTCGCCGCCACGTTGCGCGCCGCCCAGCAGGCGGGGCTGGGCTATCTCCGGCTCGGCCAGAGCGCGACCGAGCTCTCCGGCGGTGAGGCGCAACGCCTGAAGCTGGCCAACGCGATCCTGCTGGGCGGCGGGGGCCGCGGCCGCGGCCTGGTGATCCTCGACGAACCGGTCACCGGCCTGCACCCGTCCGACGTGCAGCGCATGGTCGACGCGTTCGACACGCTGCTCGCGGCGGGCAGCTCGGTCGTCATCGCCGAGCACGATCTGCACGTCGCCGCCTGCGCCGACTGGATCATCGACATGGGACCGGGCGCCGGCGACAGGGGCGGGCGGATCCTCAACCAGGGCCCTCCGGCGACGATCGCGGCCGGTCCCGGTGTGACCGCGGAGTATCTACGGCCCCTCGTCACGGGCTGAGCGCGGGCGTCCACCCGTCTGCCGGTCGGACGCCGGGACCGCGGCCGCCGCCAGGCTCAGCCTGTCGATCTCGTAGGAGCCCGCCCAGTCCGAGCCGACCGAGCCGCGCACCCACACCTTGACCCGGGAGACGGCCTTGCGGCCCGCCCAGCGGGACAGGTCGAGGGTGAGCCGGTTCCAGCCGCGGGCGGGGTCGACCGCGCCGACGCCCTCGGCGACCTCGCCGTCCGGGCCGTAGGCGCGGACCCTCGCGGAGAAGACGTTGCCCGGCCTGAAGCCGTCGCCGGCGTGCTCCGGCACCCGTACCGACACCGACAGCTGTGACCTGAGCGAGGCGTCGAGCGGCCGGTCGAGCACCAGGTCGGCGCCCTTGTACGCCTTGGCGTACATCGACCAGCTCGGCAGGTCGCGGTCGAAGCGCACGCGCAGCGCGTGTCCGCCGTCGACGGCCACCCGTTCGACGGCGGCCGCGTTGTCGGAGGGCGCCAGCCGCCGGTGTCCCGCTCGAAGTCGGAGACCACGTGCTCCAGCGCGGGCTCGGCGTCCAGCTGTACGCCGACGGTGGCCGGGAGCTTCCTGGTCGCCAGCCTGGCCGGGTCGGAGCCGGGGATGACGTCCTTCCGGTCGGAGATCCCGATGATCTTCTTGGCGGACTCGGTCACCTCGAGCGAGCGCTCGGTGCCGATGTACTTGAACGTGATGCGCAACGTGTCGAAGCCGTCGGTCGCCGTCCTGTCGTTCCAGAAGGCCGGGTTGAACAGGTTCTCCGGATACGGGTGATGGGCGATGTTCCAGTCGAAGTCACCCTGGGCCTTGGTCAGGGCGTTGAGGCCCTCCACCACGTCACGGCCCGTGTAGGTGTATTCGGGGTCGTCGCCCACCGCGCCGGCCCAGAAGTGGGTCAGCGAGGTGCAGACGCGGGCGTCGGCGTCGGCCTTGCGCACGGCCTGCCAGGTCAGCCGCATGGCCCTGGTGTACTGCTCCAGGAAGACGTCGCGGTCCTGGGGGCCCATGTTGTACCAGTACTGCTGGGCGTCGATCTCGTTGCCGACGATCCAGCCCCAGGCCCTGCCGTACCTGGCGGAGGTTGATGCCCGCGTGCTCGACGCCGATCTCCGCGGCGCCGGGCGTGACGACGGCGACCGGCCGCAGGCCCGTGTGGCCCGTGGGGTCGTGCCAGGTGTCCAGCGCGTACAGCGCCACCTGGCCGGTCGCCCTGCGGGTGCCGGTGCCGGTGCCGATGACCGTGTCCTGGCCGACCGCGACCCCGGTGACGCCCATCGCGGCCCCGGCGAGCGCGAGGGCGGGAAGGGCCGTCACCGTCGCCGGTACGGCGAGGGCGAGGGCGATCAGCGCGTTACGTAGGGTCCGTGGTGGATGCGGCATTACATCTCCTGCTCGGGGGGTGTGACAGGGGCGTCTCGGTCCGGGCTACCTGGCCCAGCCCTCCTGGCCCCGATCGTTCTTCTTGATGCCGGCCCCGATCCCGCGGTCCCACCATTTCTACAGGTCGGGCAGCTCCTCCTCCAGCGAGCGCTTGCCGAGCAGGTAGCCGTCGAACACGTCGCGGGAGGAGGTGCCCTCGGGTCCGCCGGGCAGCGCGGTCACCCGGAACGGCCTGCCCCACTCGCCTCCGGAGGAGGCCGGCGGTCTCGGGGGAGGGGTCCACGCCCTCGACCGCGGGCAGACCGCCGGTGGCGTCCAGCCACGGCTTGACCGCCGGTGAGCTCATGAACTGCAGGAACTTGATCGCGGCGGCGTACTTCCCGCCCTTCACCGTGGACGGGATCATGTAGCTGGTGCCGCCGATCGAGGCCCCGCATCTGGCGGGGGGCCTCCGTCGACAGCGGGCTGGTGGCCTTCGTGACCGTCGGGAACGGCATGGTGCCGATCGGGAACTCGGCGTCCGTCTTGAGCGCTTCGACGGCGAAGTCGGTGCCCCACGACATGGTGGCCTTGCCCGAGACGAAGTCGCGGTAGCCGACCGCGGCGCCGCCGTTCCCAGGTCCACCCCGGCGCGAACCCGCCCTTGTCCAGCAGCCGACGGCCAAGGTGCTCACCTCGCTCGACCACTATTTAGGCACCGCCTACGATCGACCGGCGGCGGCCGAGGCGATGCTGTCGGGCATGACCGTGCTCAAGGGGCTGGCCGCGCGGGCGGGGCCGCGTCTGGCGGGTGGCCTACCATCCGTACCCGCCCAACCTGCTGCGCCCCGAGTTCTCCGCCGACGACTTCCCGAGAGTGACCTACGGCAACATCGGCGTCCTGGTGGGGCGGCTGCGGCAGCAGTTCCCCGGCACCCCGTCGGCGTGGGAGGTGCAGCTGACCGAGAGCGGCGTCGACTCCCTGTCGCCGTCGAGCGAGTCGGCCCAGGCCGCCAGGCTGTGCGACTCCTTCCGCAACGTGCTCGGCACGCCCGGTATCGACAGCTACAGGGGTCCAGGCCCCGGTGTCTCTGATCACCGCGCCGGGACCGGCCGGGGCGGCGGGGTGCGGGACGCCGGGGGAGCCGGTCGCGGAGTAGGGTTCACCTCCCATGGACATCACCGAAACCCGACAGAGCCTGCTGGGCAGGCTGCTCCCGGACGACGATCTGCCGGGTCTCCCCGTTCACCGGGGGCAGTTCCACGACGTGGTGATCGGCGCGGAGCGGGTCGTCTGCTTCGCCCGGACCGGGGCGGCCGGCGGCCGGCTGCCTCAGCGGGCCGCCGTGCTGCGGACCCTCTCCGGCCTCGACCTCGGTGTCCGCACCCCCGAACCGCTGGCCGTCGGAGACTCCTGGGACGGCGCCGGCGCGCCGTACCTGCTGCTCGGCCGGATCCCCGGCGCGCCGCTGGCTCCGGCGGAGCTCCGCTCCCGCGAGGTCGCCGGCGCGGTGGCCGCCCAGTACGCCGCCCTGTTCACCAGGCTCGCGGCGGCGGGCTCGGAGCCGGCGGTGCGCGAGGCCCTGCCGCGCGTGCCGCGGGACAGGTGGCGGGCGTTCGCCGGGGAGGTGCGGGCGGAGCTGTTCACGTTCATGTCCGCCGCCGGCCGTGAGCGGGCCGAGCGGGAGCTCGCGGCCCTGCGCGACCTTCCCCACCTCACCTCCGCCGTGGTGCATGGCGACCTCGGCGGCGAGAACGTGCTGTGGGAGAGGCGGGACGGGCTGCCCCGGTTGAGCGGTGTGGTCGACTGGGACGACGTCTGCCTGGGGGATCAGGCCGAGGATCTCGCGGCCGTCGGGGCCAGTTACGGCACGGCGTTGCTGGAGGAGGTGCTCTCGCGCATCGGAGCGCGGCCCGGCCTGAGCGCGCGGATCTCGGCGATCCGCGGCACATTCGCGCTCCAGCAGGCCCTCTACGCGGCGCGGGACGGTGACCGGGAGGAGATGGACGACGGCCTGAGCGGCTACCGCACAGCACGCTGAGCGGCTACCGCGCAGCACACTCAGCGGTCCACCGGCAGCCGCCCACGGCTCTTCCCTGACCGACACCGCGTCCCCGTCCTGTCCGTGCCGCCCGAACTGTCGCAGCCACCGGTTAGTGTCCTGAAGTGAGATGCCGCACATGATCCCGGGGAGCCATGCGGTGACCGTGCTCGCGAAGCCGTACCCGACGGACGTGGACGCCTCCGTCGAGCAGCTGATATACGTCCGTGACGACGAATACACGGTCGCGCGGATGAGCGCCGAGAGCCTGGCCGGGTTCGTCGCCTCGGGCCGGGCGCTGGCCGGGGTGCAGCCGGGGGAGACGCTGCGGCTGGCCGGGGAGTGGGAGGAGCACCCGCGCCACGGCAGCCGCCTGGTGGTCAAGCAGTGCGAGCGGGTGGTCCCCTCCACCGTGCGCGCCATCACGCTCTACCTCGGATCGGGCCTGATCCGCGGGATCGGGCCGCGGCTCGCCCACGCCGTCGTCAGCCACTTCGGCGAGGAGACGCTCACGGTCATCGACACCGAGCCGGAGCGCCTCAGGGAAGTCGTCAACATCGGCGCCGCGCGGCAGGCGCAGATCGTCCAGGCGTGGGCGGAGCAGAAGGCGGTCGCCGCGCTGATGGTTGCCCTGCAGGGCTTCGGGATCAGCCCGCTGCTCGCGGCCAAGATCTACCAGGTCTACGGCAACGACTCGTGCGACATCCTCACCCGCGACCCCTACCGGCTGATCGGCCAGGTCAGAGGGATCGCCTTCCACACCGCCGACCGGATCGCGCTGCGGTCGGGGGTGCCGGAGCACAGCCCGCAGCGGATCAAGGCGGCGGTCCTGGACCGGCTGGAGGTGGCGGCCGCCCGCGACGGGCACTGCTTCCTGCCGCTGCCCGCCCTCCTCGCCGCGGTGGCCGATCTGGTCGGGCAGGAGGAAGGGCCGATCCGCCGGGCGGTCGACGCGCTGGTCGCCGAGCACCGGGTGGTCGTCGAGGCGTCGCCGGCCGGCCCCGGCCAGGTGGCGTACGCCAAGGAGCAGCACAGCCGCGAGGTCGCGCTGGCGGCGCAGCTGACCAGGCTCCTGCGGGCCCGTTCGACACTGCCGCTGCGCGCGTTCGCCGACGACGAGGGGCTGGCGGAGGACCAGCGGGTGGCCGTGAACCTGGCGCTGACCAGCACCGTGTCCGTCCTGACCGGCGGTCCCGGCTGCGGCAAGAGCCACACGGTGAAGGTGATCGCGGCGACCGTGCGGGCGATGGGCGGCACGGTGACCCTGACCGCGCCGACGGGCAAGGCGGCCAAGCGCCTGTCGGAGCTCACCGGCCTGCCCGCGATGACCGTGCACCGGATGCTCGCCCAGCAGCCGGAGCGGGAGGAGGGCACGCTGTTCCAGCAGTCTCCCGCGCAGGCGGATCTGATCGTCGTCGACGAGGCGTCGATGCTGGATCTGCAGCTGGCCACCCGGCTGACGGCCGCGATCCCGGCGGGCAGCCACCTGCTGCTGGTCGGCGACAGCGACCAGCTCCCCAGCATCGGGCCCGGCAGCGTGCTGGCCGATCTGCTGCGCGTGGCGGAGATCCCGCGCATCCGGCTGACCCAGGTCTTCCGGCAGGCGCAGGACAGCGGGATCGTCCAGGCCGCCCACCGGATCCGGGCGGGTGAGCTGCCCGCGCTGCCCGGCCGGGGCGGCTTCTGGTTCGAGGAGCTCGACGACCCGGAGCAGGTGGCCGCGCGGGTGGTCCATCTGGCGACGGAGGCGATCCCCCGCAAGCAGAACATCGGCAGGGACCAGATCCAGGTGCTGTGCCCGATGCGCAAGGGCGCGACGGGCGCCACGGAGCTCGGCCGCAGGCTGCAGGAGCGGCTGAACCCGGCGCGCGAGGGCACGGCCGAGCACTGGTCGGGCCCGTCGGTCTTCAGGGTGGGCGACCGCGTCATGCCGATCCGCAACAACTACGACAAAGGCGTGTTCAACGGGGAGAGCGCCACCGTCACGGCGGTGAACCCGCAGGAGCGGCTGGTGGAGATCCGCACCGACGACGGGGAGAGGGTGGAATACACCTTCGGCGAGCTGGACGAGCTGACCCACGCCTACGCGATCAGCGTGCACCGCTCCCAGGGCAGCGAATACCCGTTCGTGGTGGCGCCGATCGTGGCCGAGGCCGGAGGCGTGATGCTGCAGCGCAAATTGCTGTACACCCTGGTCACCAGGGCGGAGTCGTGGGTGGTGCTCGTCGGCCAGCGCGAGGCGCTGGAGCTGGCCGTGCACCGGCTCGGCCGGCGCAGGAACACCGGCCTGGCCCTCCGGCTCGCCCTCGGCTGCGCGGGCCCGAGCGTCCCCGGAGGAGCCGGGGCGGGACAGGACGGGTGAGCCGGGGCGCCCGCCGGCCTGCCCGGGCCGGCGTCACCTCCGGCGTGGGCTCCTTCTCCGGGGACGGGAGGAGGTGGGCGCGGCCGGCGTGTCCGAGGACTGCCAGTGCGCCGGGCGGGTGAGCGTAGGCGGCAGCGCTGTGGCGGCGTCGCCCTTGGCCGCGTTGAGCTGGGACTGGGTCAGGAAGATGCTCTCGGTGAGGTCGGCGCCCCTGAGGTCGGCACCCCGGAGATCGGCCCCGATGAGGTCGGCCACCCTGAGGTCGGCACCCCGGAGATCGGCCCCGATGAGGTAGGCGCCTCTCAGGTTGGCGCCTCTGAGGTCGGCGCCCCTGAGGTTGGCCCCGATGAGGTCGGCGCCTCTGCGGTCCTTCTTCTGGCGGCCGGCTCCGGCCCGTACGAGCTCACTCGTACGCAGCAGCAGGGCGCTGACCTCCTGCCGGTGCGCTGCCACGTCCAGCTCCATGAGGGAGTCGGGGCTGTCGCGGGTGAGACGCTCGGTCGTGTCGAGCGCGAGGCGGATCTCCTCGTGGAGCGGGAGGGCCGGCCGCAACGTCAGCGCCTCGGTCAGATACCAGAGCAGCTCATGGAGCTGCCGCATGATCGGGAACACCTCGAACATCTGCCGTGCGGTCTGCGGGGCCCGGCGCCAGTCCTGTCCGCCGAAGGTGAGCTGGGTGACCTTCTGTCCCGCGCCGAAGCAGTCGTAAACGGTGCAGCCCGGGAAGCCCTGCTGCCGGAGGCGTGAGTGAATGCCACAGCGGAAGTCCGGCTGCAGGTTGGCGCACGGCTGCCCGGCCGCTTTGTCGACCGCGAAGTCCGCCGAGGCCGAGAAGGGCAGCGCGACACAGCACAGCCCCGAGCAGCTCGCGCAGTCGGCTCGCAGGCTGAGCAGGTCGGCGCCGGGGACGGGGCGCGCGGGTTCGTGCGTCTCGGACAACGTGCGTGGTCTCCTCTTACGTCATGGACTCTTACGTCATGGACGGCGTTTCTCAGCTCCGAGGTTACGGCCCTTCGGCGCTCCGAGGTTACGGCGGAGCCGGCCGGCGGCCGATGCGGAGGCCCCGGCCGCGGGCCGTACGGCCACTTACTTGCACACGCGCTTTATTTCAAAACGTGAGTAGACTGGGCGGCGACGACGGCCCGCCTGGAGGGGGAGGGCGCGAGAGGAGGCGGCCATGGGGATCGGCGACGGCGCGGTGCAGATCCGCGCGCAGGGCTGGCGGACGCTCGCCGCGCTGCACGGGCTGATCGACGCCGCACTGGAGAGGGCGCTGCAGGCCGGCCATGACCTGTCGGTGGTCGAATACACGGTCCTGGACGCGCTGTCGCGCCAGGACGGCTGGCACATGCGCATGCAGCAGTTGGCCCGCGCCGCGGCGCTGTCGGGCAGCGCCACCACCCGGCTGGTCAGCCGGCTCGAAGACCGGGGACTGCTGACCCGGGTCCTGTGCCAGGACGACCGGCGCGGCATCTACACCGAGCTCACCGAGCAGGGGTGGGCGCTGCTGAACAGGGCCCGCCCGACCCACGACGACGTCCTGGCCAAGGCTCTGACCGAGGCGGAGCAGACCCCGGAGCTCGCGCCGCTGGTCGAGGCCCTGCACGGCCTGCCGATCGACTCCGGGGCGCCGGCCGTCTGAACGAGGGAGATCTCGGCCGGCGCGTGGCACCGCGACCGTCGGGGAGAACTCGACCCGCGTGCCCGGTGGCCGCTGTGGTGATCAACCCGCCTGCCGGGAGTCTCGTCCGTGTCATGAGGGGGACGCCGGACTCTCGACCGTCCTGTGACCGGGCAGACCGCCTCGGGACGGAAACATCCCGGGACGGAGAACATCCGTGGACGGAGAACATCCCGGGACGGAGAACATCCGTGGAAAAATCCGTCCCGGTCCGGCATCAACGCCGGCCCGGGACGGATCTCCTAATCAATTCTAATAAAAGAGGTGAAGAGCAACGCGAGAGCCGACGCGTTCACACTTGAAATCCTGGACGATGCCGCCACTGGTGATGGCTTTGAAGCCGGCCCTGACGCACTGGTCGTTGTAGTCATAGTAACCGGCGAGGTGCCATGAGGCGGTGGCCTGCGCGGAGGGACTTGCCGCGGAGGCGGCCGTGGCGGAGGTGGCGACGGTGCTGAAGGCAAGCCCACCGGCCATCAACGCCACTGCGGCCAGACGACGAGTTCTCATTCTTTTCCTGTCCTTCGTCGAAGTTGAAGAACGCGCCCATGGACGGCGATTCCGGCGGTAATCGCGCCTTGGACACATGATTTCCTGCCGTCAGAATGCGCCGCCGTACTTGGAAACCACTTGCGGACCACTGGGAAATAAGGCCGAGGACGGCAGGCGATATCGCGGACGGACGACGATTATCCGAGCGTCGCGTGGCCGGGCCCGCCAGGTGCCTCCGAGCGGCGCGGGGATCGCCGTCCCCGCCCGTGCGCCTGTCTCACGCGTCATCCGCTGTCGCCGGACGGATGAGACCGCTCTCGTAGCCGAAGACCACGACCTGTGCGCGGTCCCGCAGTCCCAGCTTCAGCAGGACCCGGCTGAGGTGCGTCTTCACGGTGGCCTCGGCCAGGTGCATCGCCGCGGCGACCTCCGCGTTGGACAGCCCGCGCGCCACCTGGACCAGCACCTCGCGCTCGCGGGAGGTGAGCGCCGCCAGCCGCTCGTCGCGCTCGGGAACGCCAGGCATGAGCTGGGGGGCGAACTTCTCCAGCAGGCGGCGGGTGACCCGGGGGGAGACCGCGGCGTCGCCTGCCGCCACGCTGCGGATCGCGGCCAGCAGCTCCTCGGGCCGGGTGTTCTTCGGCAAGAAGCCCGAGGCCCCGGCCTTCAGCCCGGCGAAGGCGTATTCGTCCAGGTCGAAGGTGGTCAGGATGAGCACGCGCGAGCGCGGGGAGTCCCTGACGATCCGGCGGGTGGCCTCGATCCCGTCGACGCCGGGCATGCGTACATCCATCAGCACGACGTCGGGACGTAGCAGCCGGGCCATCCGGGCGGCCTCGTCGCCGTCGCCCGCCTCGCCGGCCACCTCCAGGCCCGGCTCGGCCTCGAACACCATGCGGAACGCCATGCGCAGCAACGACTCGTCGTCGGCGATCAGCAGCCGGATCGTCATGCCGTGCCCTTCTCCATCATGTCGTCGCCGATGTCGAGGCTGGCCGCCACCCGCCAGCCGCCGCCGGACAGCGGACCGGCATGGAGGCTGCCGCCGTAGGCGGCGACGCGCTCGCGCATGCCGACCAGGCCCCGCCCGTGGGCGTCTCCTGGTGCGGGCCCCGGGCGGCCGTCGTCAATGACCTCCACGGCGGCGCACCGCGGTGTCAGGCGGACCCGTACCTCGGCCGTCGCCCCGGGGGCGTGCCGGAGCGCGTTCGTCAGGGCCTCCTGGACCAGCCGGTAGACGGTGAGCTGGGCGACGGCGGGGACCGCCTCCGGGTCACCGGTCACCTCCAGGCGGGTCGGCAGCCCGACCGCGCGCATCCTGTCGGTAAGCGGGCCGAGCTGGGCGATCCCGGGGGCCGGACGCAGTCGCGCGCCGGCCTGCCGGCAGGACTCGCCGTCCTCCCCGGCGCCGAGGGAGCGTCGCATGTCGTCCAGGGCCTGCCGTCCGGTGGCCGCGATCTGTTCCATGGCGGAGGCCGCCCGCTCCGGCGCGCGGTGCCGTACGTACGCCGCGCTGTCGGCCAGCGCCACCATGACCGACAGGTTGTGGGTGACGATGTCGTGCATGTCGCGGGTCATCCGGGCGCGCTCCTCGGCGACGGCGAGCCGTGCCCGCTGCTCGCGGTCGTGCTCCAGCGAGGTGACGTACGCCCGCCGGGCACGCGTCCACAGGCCCGTGGTGAGGGCGGCGGCGGTCATCGCGGTCAGCGCGGCCGCCGTGAACGGCGACTGGCCGGGCGGGGCCCATCGCGCCGCGGCCAGCAGCGCTCCGGCCTCCAGCGTGAGCCCGGCCACCAGCGTCTGCCGCCAGGCGCAGCGCGTGGCGACGGTGTAGAGAGCGACCAGCAGCGCGGCGTCGGCGGGGAGCTGCACGTCGGCGACCCACTGGACCGCGGCCGCCGCCGCGATCGCGCAGAACACCGTCAGCGGCGCGCGCCGCCGCCACACCAGGGGCACCACCAGGGCCGCCTGGAGCAGCAGCGGCCCCGGCTCGCCGCGTGCCGGCACCTGGCCGGGGCCGAGCGTGGCAAGGAAGATCACGGCCGCCAGCAGCGCGTCGGCGGGTATGGACGACCATCGAGTGAGCGCTGCGAGACAGGCCACCGGACGGTCGCCTCGTTTCATGCCGCTCACCCTAGTTGCCCTGCGGATTCGCTCCCCATCCTCCTTCAGGATGAACATCCGGGCATGTCAGCCGGGAGTCGTAGGCGTGGATCAACCGTACGCCGCTGGCCCGGGGCCGGGTCCCGCTGCCAGCCTCGTCGGGCACCGGAATCCGCAGCTCGCAAGGAGCCTCACATGTCCTGGTAGCGGACACCGACACCACCTGCGGTGACGTGGGCGTTGAGGATGCGGACCGGGTTGCCGTCGTTCCATTCCGGG
>NZ_JBSFPS010000264.1:0-13664 GCF_053588315.1 Streptosporangium sp. NPDC003464
GAGATCCCCACCTTCCTGTCGTACTCGATCGAGAAGCGCCTGGCCCGCGGGACCGCCCGCGAGGAGTACGGCAAGGGCGCCATCGAGGGCGTCGCCGGCCCCGAGGCCGCCAACAACGCCTCGGCGGCGGGCACCCTCGTCCCGCTGCTCACCCTGGGCCTGCCCACCTCGGCGACCGCCGCGATCCTGCTGGCGGCCTTCCAGCAGTACGGCCTGCAGCCCGGTCCCCAGCTCTTCGACCACAACCCGGCGCTGGTCTGGGGCATGGTCGCCTCGCTGTTCATCGGCAACACGATGCTGCTGGTGCTCAACCTGCCGCTGGCCCCGCTCTGGGCCCGGGTGCTGCACATCCCCCGGCCCTACCTGTACGCGGGGATCGTGCTGTTCGCCGCCCTGGGCGTCTACGCGCTCAACTCCTCCTGGGTGGAGCTGGTCATCCTCTACATCTTGGGCATACTGGGCTTCGCGATGCGCCGCTTCGGGCTCCCGGTGGCCCCGGCCGTGATCGGCATGATCCTGGGCCCGATGGCCGAGATCCAGCTCCGCCGGGCCCTGGCCATCGGCGCGGGAGACGTGACGGTCCTGGTCAAGAGCCCGGTGGCGGCGGTGCTGCTGGTCGTGTCGCTGCTGGTGCTGGCCGCCCCGCTGGTCAGGAAGCTGGTCACCCGCCCGTCACGCGCCGCGTAGCCGTCCGGACGCCGGGCACCTGCCTGGACGGATGCCGGGCACGTGCCCGGGTGGACGCCGGGCGCCCGCCTGGGCGGACGCCGGGCACGTGCCCGGCGGCGCCGGGGCCGGCCCCGCCGTGCCGGGGATCGGCGGGGCCGCCGGTCCGGCCGGGGCTACCGCTGCTCCAAGGTGTCGACGGGCTCCTCCGCCAGGCGCCAGCCGTCCTCTCTGGCGAAATAGGAGCAGGAGGCCCATCCCGTGGTCCCCGCCGGCAGCCCGGAGGCCGACCTGCCGCCCAGACGGAACTTGCACCAGCCGCTGGAGGAGTCCAATATCTGGCCGTAATCGCCGTAGTAGAGAAGACCGATCACGTACGGGCCGCCGGGGGTGGAGCGCAGGCGGACGCCGTCGGCGATGATGACAGCATCCACCCCGAGAGCCGCCGAGAAACCGGGAGCACCGGCCTGAGCTGGGGTGACGGTCGCGAGCGTCCCGCCGGCGACGGCCAGTACCACGGCCATGAGCGCCAAATGCCTTTTCACGCGTTCTCCGATCCTGAGGGGCTGGACAGCGCCACAGAGAAAAGGGTGACTGACGTGATCACTGTGCAAGTAATCAATAATTGCGTCAATATGTGCGTGATATTAAAAATTGGAATTACCACATACAAAAGGCCCCGCCGATCTTTCGATCGGCGGGGCCTCCGCGGTCCGCCCGCGGGGTCTCCGTGCCGCCCACCGCGGGGTGGTCCAGGAAGGCCCGGACCGCCCGTGGGCGTCCGGACGGCTACTCGGAGACGCCGAGCCTGTCCAGCAGCAGCTCACGGGCCCGGCCCGCGTCGGCCTTGCCGCGGCTGGCCTTCATGACACCGCCGACGAGAGCGCCGACCGCGGCGATCTTGCCGCTGCGGACCTTGTCGGCGGCGGCGGCGTTGTCGGCCAGGACCTGGTCGATGATCGCCATCAGCTCGCCCTCGTCGTTGACGATCTGCAGGCCGCGCGCGGCGACCACCTCGTCCGGGGAGCCCTCTCCGTTCAGCACGCCCTCCAGCACCTGGCGGGCCAGCTTGTCGTTCAGCGCCCCCCCGGCGACCATCGCGCACACCCGGGCGATCTGGTCCGGGGTGATCGACAGCTCGCCGAGCGGGACCCCCGCCTCGTTGGCCCGGCGGGCCAGCTCGCCCATCCACCACTTGCGGGCGTCCGCCGGCGGCGCGCCGGCCGCGACCGTCGCCTCGACCAGGCCGATGGCGTCGGCGTTGTGCATGGCCGCCATGTCGAGGTCGGAGACGCCCCACTCCTGCTGGAGCCGCTTGCGCCGGGCGTTCGGCAGCTCCGGCAGGGCGGCCTTGAGCGAGGTCACCCACGCGACGTCGGGGGCGATCGGCACCAGGTCCGGCTCGGGGAAGTAGCGGTAGTCCTGCGCCTCCTCCTTGGACCGGCCCGAGGTGGTGGTGCCGCTGTTCTCGTGGAAGTGGCGGGTCTCCTGCAGGATCCGGCCGCCGCCGGCCAGGATCGCGGCCTGGCGCTCGATCTCGCCGCGGACCGCGCGCTCGACGCTGCGCAGCGAGTTGACGTTCTTGGTCTCGGTCCGGGTGCCCCACTCCGAGGAGCCGCGCGGCATGAGGGAGACGTTCACGTCGAAGCGCATGGAGCCCTCCTCCATGCGTACGTCCGAGACGCCGAGGCCGCGCATCAGCTCACGCAGCTCGGTGCCGTAGGCGCGGGCGACCTCGGGGGCGAGCCGGTCGGTCCCCGGGATCGGCTTGGTGACGATCTCCACCAGCGGGATGCCCGCGCGGTTGTAGTCGACGATCGAGTAGTCGGCGCCGTGGATGCGGCCGGTCGCGCCGCCCACGTGGGTGGACTTGCCGGTGTCCTCCTCCAGGTGGACCCGCTCGATCTCGATCCGCACGATCTTGCCGTCCACCTCGACGTCGAGGTAACCGTCGAAGCAGAGCGGCTCGTCGTACTGGCTGATCTGGTAGTTCTTCGGCATGTCCGGATAGAAGTAGTTCTTCCGGGCGAAGCGGCACCACTCGGCGATCGAGCAGTTGAGCGCCAGGCCGATGCGGATCGTCGACTCGATCGCCGCGGCGTTGGCCGTCGGCAGCGCCCCGGGCAGGGCCAGGCAGACCGGGCAGACGTGGGTGTTCGGCGGGGCGCCGAACGTGGTCGGGCAGCCGCAGAACATCTTCGACGACGTGCCCAGTTCGACGTGGGTCTCCAGGCCCAGCACCGGCTCGAAGCGCTCCAGCGCCTCGTCGTACGGCATGAGCGTTTCGGTGCTCACAGGTAACCAAGTCCCTTCAGTGCGTTCCTCGTCTCGGCGACCCAGTCTGCGTACGAGGGCACCTGAGCCAGGACCGCGAGATCGATGTTCCGTCCTATGTATTCGAAGTAGTCGCGGATGGGTTTCCCCCTCCGGGGCACGGTCGCGGCCAGGACCCGGCCGGGATCGGTGATCCGCTCGACGTCACGCGGCCGGGCGGGCAGCAGGCCGAGGTCGCTGCCCTCCAGGGCGGCCCACACCGCGCGGTCGGCCAGCAGCCAGCCCTCGGTCTCTCCCAGGCCGATGACCGGCACGAGATAGTGCGAGTGGTAGCGGACGCCGTCGGCCTTGCCGCCCGGCTTGCCGCGCTCCCGGATGTCGTCGTGGGTGAAGAGCAGATGGCAGTCCGCCGCGAGCTCCTCCAGCGCCGTGACCATGTGCTCCCGGCCGCACGAGACGACCTCCGTCGCCTCGACGTCGACCGCGTGCGGCGACATCCACGTCAGCTCGCGGAGCTGCCGGGAGATGACGGCGCCGAGGAAGCCCTCGTCGGCCTCTCCCTCCGCCACCAGCCCCGGGACCAGAGGACGGCTCATGCCGCGGCGCCCAGGTATTTGCGGACCTGTCTGGGCGAGACGAACGTGCCCGGCTCGCCGTCCGGCTGGACCGGTTTGGCCACGGTCACCCGGGAGACCCGGTCCCTGTCGGGGTCGACGCGGACCGCGGTGTCCAGGAAGGTCAGCGCGTCGGGGTCGGTCCGGTAGGTCTCGGCGACCACCACCGGGGAGTGGCTGGTGAGGATCACCTGCCGGTACGGGGCCGCCCCTCCGGGCTCGGTGATCCGCCGGCGGATCCGGCGGATCAGCTCGCCGAGGCGGCCCGGGTGCACGCCGTTCTCGATCTCCTCCACCAGCAGGGTGCCGGGGTGGTCGGGGTCGTGCAGGGCGGCGAGCAGGCCGAGGACGCGCAGGGTCCCGTCCGACAGCAGCGGGGCCGGCACCGCTCCCTGGCCGTCGACGACCAGGTCGAAGGAGCACTCCTCCCGGTCGGCCCGGGGCACCAGCCCGACCACGTCGGGGACCACACCGGCGAGGTCGACCACGAGGTCGGCCAGCGCCGCCGAGCCCGCCATCCGCCCGAGCACCGCGGCGAGGTTCGCGCCGTCGGCGGCCAGCGGCCCGCCGCCGGCCGGGCAGGACCGGCGGCGCATGGCCGCCGGCGACAGGGCGTAACGGTGCCACGACTGGACCGTACGGCGAGGCGTGATCTCCGGCTCCGGGTCCTCGACCATGAACTCCAGCAGCTCCTCCGGGAGCCGGTGGGCCACATGGCTGATGACGGCCCCGCTGGACCGGGGGATCCGCAGCACCATCTCCGCGCCCACGTCGAACCGGACCGGCAGCAGCGCGCCGGGCTCCGGGGAGACCAGGGCCTCCACCGAGACGACGAACCCGGGGACGGGAGTGCCCCGCGCGACCCGGTGGAACTGCTCCCCCGGCAGCCCGCGGCGCGCGCCGAGCAGCCCGCCGGATCCGGCGATCTCGTCGGCGACGTATCCGACGGCGTCGAACAGGTTCGACTTGCCGCTGGCGTTGGGGCCGACCAGCGCGAGGAAGGGCGGCACGTCGAGGACGAAGTTCAAGAAGGACTTGAACCCGTCGATCTCGAGCCGAGTGATCATGCCGCCGTTCCCCCCAGTCGCCCTATCGCCTCGAAAGCCCTACAGTGCCGGGGCTTTGGACAGCAGGCTGCCGCCCCAGCGGTCTTCGAGGGCCTTCTCCACCGCGGCGGCGACCCGGTAGCAGCGGTCGTCGCCGAGCACCGGGGCCATGACCTGCAGGCCGACCGGCAGTCCGTCCTCGTCCGCCAGGCCGCACGGCACCGAGATGCCCGCGTTGCCCGCCAGGTTGGTCGGGATGGTGCACAGGTCGGCGAGGTACATCGCCATGGGGTCGTCGGCGCGCTCGCCGATCGGGAACGCCGTGGTCGGCGTGGTCGGCGAGACGAGCACGTCCACCTGGTGGAAGGCCGCGTCGAAGTCGCGGGCGATCAGCGTGCGGACCTTCTGCGCCTGGCCGTAGTAGGCGTCGTAGTAGCCGCTGGACAGCGCGTAGGTGCCCAGGATGATGCGCCGCTTGACCTCGGGGCCGAACCCGGCGGCCCGGGTCAGCGCCATGACCTCCTCGGCGCTGCGCGTGCCGTCGTCGCCGACGCGCAGGCCGTAGCGCATGGCGTCGAAGCGGGCCAGGTTGGACGAGGCCTCCGACGGCGCGATCAGGTAGTAGGCCGGCAGGGCCGTGGTGAACGACGGGCAGGAGACCTCGACGACCTTGGCGCCGAGCGACTCCAGCAGCTCGACGGTCTCGTGGAAGCGGGCGAGCACGCCCGGCTGGTAGCCGTCGCCGCCGAACTCCTTGACCACGCCGATGCGCAGCCCGGCCACGTCACCGATGCGGGCCGCCTCGACGACCGAGGGCACCGGGGCGTCGATGGAGGTGGAGTCCATGACGTCGTGGCCGGAGAACGCCTCGTGCAGCAGCGCCGCGTCCATGACGTTGCGGGCGAAGGGGCCCGGCGTGTCGAGGGAGCTGGCGAAGGCGATCAGGCCGTAGCGGGACGAGCCGCCGTAGGTCGGCTTCATGCCGACGATGCCGGTGACCGCGGCGGGCTGGCGGATCGAGCCGCCGGTGTCGGTGCCGGTGGACAGCGGGGCCTCGTAGGCCGCGACCGCGGCGGACGAGCCGCCGGAGGAGCCGCCCGGGACCCGGGACAGGTCCCACGGGTTGCGGGTGGGGCCGTAGGCCGAGTTCTCGGTGGAGGAGCCCATCGCGAACTCGTCGAGGTTGGTCTTGCCGAGGATCACCAGCCCGGCCTCGCGCAGGCGGCGGGTCACGGTGGCGTCGTACGGCGGGCGGTAGCCCTCAAGGATCTTGGATCCGGCCGTGGTCGGCATGTCGAGGGTGGTGAAGACGTCCTTGTGCGCGATCGGCACACCGGCCAGCGGGCCGGGGTTCTCCCCGGCGGCCAGGCGGGCGTCGACGGCGCGCGCCTGCTCCAGCGTGGTCTCCGCCTCGACGTGCAGGAAGGCGTTGACCTGCGGATCGACGGCGGCGATCCGGTCGAGATGGGCCTGGGCGACCTCGACGGCCGAGACCTCACCGCTCGCGACCAGCGCGCCGAGCTCGGCGGCGGACTTGTGGATGAGGCTCATGCTTCCTCCCCGAGGATGCGCGGAACACGGAAGCGGCCGTCCTCGACCGCCGGGGCCTCGGACAGCGCGTTGTCGGGCGCCAGGCCGGGCCGCACCTGGTCGGGGCGGTAGACGTTGGTGAGCGGGAGCGCGTGCGAGGACGGCGGGATGTCGTCGGCCGCCACCTCGGCGACGCGGGCGACCGCACCGATGATCACATCGAGCTGGGCGGCGAAGTGGTCGAGTTCCTCATCGGCCAGCGCCAGCCGGGACAGCCGGGCGAGGTGAGCGACCTCGTCGCGGGTTATGGCGGACATGAGTCGTTGAACCCGTTTCGTGGAATGGCAATTGGACACTGTCATCTTAGGGCTCGTGACCTAACGTGCCTGACCCATTAACGTCGCGGTGGCCACCCGGGGCCCGCCCGGCGGCGCGGATCCCGGCCGCGGTCTCAGCGTGTCACCGGAGCGCTAGGCGGTCTGCGGGTCGAGGACCTCGGAGGGGTTCAGGAAACGGAGAGCGGGCGTGGCCGGGTCACGCTGCCTGCGGAGCCAGACGGTCGCGTCGACGGCGGACATGGGCTCGGCGAACAGCCAGCCCTGGGCGAGATCACACCCCATGGCGGTCAGGCAGGCGGCCACCTCGGCCGACTCGACGCCCTCGGCCACCGAGCGCAGGCCGAGTGAGCGGACCAGGTCGACGATGGAGCGGACGATCCGCTCGTCGTCCTTGGACTCGCAGATCCTGCGGACGAACGAGGCGTCGATCTTCACCTCGGAGACCGGCAGGCGCTGGAGCCGGACCAGCGAGGAGTAGCCGGTGCCGAAGTCGTCCAGCGCGAGCGGCACGCCCAGAGAGGTCAGGGCGCGGACGGCGTCGGCGGTGTATGCCTGGTCGGTCATCAGGATGCGTTCGGTGACCTCGAGCTGGATCGCCATGGGGGGCAGCCGGTATTGGGCCAGGCCGGCCTCCAGCCGGTCGGGGAGGGCGGAGTCGAGCAGGTCGCGGGCGGAGACGTTCACCGAGATCTGCTCGTGCAGGCCGGTGTGCCACCAGTGAGCCGCCTGTTCCAGGGCGGCGTCGATGACGTACTGGGTGAGGTGCCGCATGAGATACGACTGCTCGGCCATCGGCACGAACTCCCCCGGGGAGATCATCCCCCGCTCGGGGTGCCGCCAGCGCAGCAGCGCCTCCACGCCCCGCACCTGCCCGCTGGCCAGGTCGAGCTTGGGCTGGTAGTGGAGCCGGAGCTCGGAGCGGTCGATGGCCCGGCGCAGGTCACCGATGAGGTTGAGCCGTTCGGGGCTGTTGCGGTCTTTGTCGGCGACGTAGAGCTCGACGCCGGTCCGCCCCTCCTTGGCCAGGTACATCGCCACGTCGGCGCGTTGCAGCAGCAGCTCGAAGTCGGGCGCGTGATCGGGGTAGAGGGCGATGCCGACCGAGGCGTCCAGATCGAAGGTCATCCCCTCCAGGCGGACCGGCTCGGTGAGGGCCACCCGCAGCCGCGCGGCCACTTCCCGGGCCGCGGCGGCGTCCCTGATCGAGGGCAGCAGCACCGCGAACTCGTCGCCGCCGAGCCGGGCCACCACGTCGCCCGGCCGTACGCTGTGGGTGAGCCGGTGCGCCACGATCTGCAGCAGCCGGTCGCCCACAGGGTGGCCGAGGGTGTCGTTGACCTCCTTGAACCTGTCGAGGTCGAGCAGGAACAGGCCGACCCGCTCGCCCGTGCGCGCCTCGGCGAGCGCCTCCTCGGTGCTGAGCACGAGCATCTTGCGGTTGGGCAGCCCGGTGAGCCCGTCGTGCATCGCCTGGTGGTCACGGCGGACCGACAGGGTGGCGGTGAAGTAGACCGCGGCCAGCGGCGCGACGAACAGCGGCACCAGCGCCGGGGAGTGGTTCAGCACCACCACGACCAGCGGGGCCAGCCCGAGCAGCCCGGCGTAGACCAGGCTCTGGTGGCCGATCGTGGTCCTGATCACCCGGTTGATCGAGCGGCGCTCGTGCAGCGCCACCGCGCCGGAGACCAGCAGCGCCCGGACCACGAAGTAGGCGAGCCCGGCCGGCCCGATCGCGAGCATGTCGGGCCCCTCGGGCACCCAGGGGGCCCCGGGCTCCGGGGAGTTGCCGAACAGCGCGAGCACCACCCCGGCCGCGGTGCAGGCCAGCGTCGCCTGGGCGATGTTGAACATGACCCGGTGCCACGCCTTGCGGGTGACGGCGCCGTTGACGATCATGCCGACCGCCTGCATCAGCACGGCGATCGGCAGCCCGTAGTGGAGCAGCGCGGCGAAGGTGAACATCGTCGACGGGTAGGTGCCGCCCACCGTGATCGACGACGACAGCAGCACCGGCCGCAGCTCGCCCAGGACGACCAGGACCGTCAGCATCCAGAACAGCGGGCTGCGGGCGGTGTCGGCCAGCGCCTGCGGGCTGATCCACCACTGGGCCGCGACGAGGGCGGTGGACCCGATCGTGATGACGGCGGCGAGGTAGGCCCACAGGGGTGAGCCCACACGCGGCCCGGTGTCGCGTGTGTCGTTTGGGTCGGCCATGAGTAACAAAACCCCCATTAGTTCACTATGGGAGAGTACGGCCTCTGGGCCACTTCGCGAAACCGGTTGCGCACGTTCCGTTACCGCTCATTCCGACATCCGCCCCCGCCACGGCTCCCGTCCGTCCTCACTCCTCGGGCTCGACCACCGTCGCGGCCGCCGCCTCCGGCCCCTCGGCCAGCAGGACCCGCAGGCCCTCCTCGTCGAGGATCGGCACGCCGAGCTTGACCGCCTTGTCGAACTTCGATCCGGCGTTCTCGCCCGCCACCACGTAGGAGGTCTTCTTCGACACCGAGCCCGACACCTTGCCGCCCCGGGCCGCGAGGGCCTCGCCGGCCTCGTCGCGGGTGAAGTCCTCCAGCGTGCCGGTCACCACGAAGGTGAGTCCCGCCAGGGTCTGCGGGAGCTGCTCGGCCGGCGGCTCGTCCTCCATCCGGACCCCCGCGGCCTTCCACCGCTCGACGATCTCCCGGTGCCAGTCGACCTGGAACCAGTCGTGGATGGCGGCGGCCACCCGCGGGCCGACGCCCTCGACCGCGGCGAGCTCCTCCTCCGAGGCGCTCGCGATCGCGTCGATCGAGCGGAACTCGGCGGCGACGGCCTGGGCGGTGGGCGGGCCGACGTGCCGGACGGAGAGGGCGACCAGGACCCGCCAGACCGGCTGGTCCTTGGCCCTCTCCAGCTCCTCCAGCATCTTCTCGGCGTTCTTGCTGGGCTCGCCGCTCTGGTTGGCGAAGAAGGAGACGACCTTGGGCTCGCCCGTCTCCGGATCGGTCTTGGGCAGGCCGGTGTCGGGGTCGCGGACGACCGACCGGATCGGCAGCAGCCGCTCGATGGTCAGGTCGAACAGGTCGGCCTCGGTGCGGACCGGCGGCTCCTGCGGCGGCAGCGGCTGGGTCAGCGCGGTGGCCGCCACGTAGCCCAGGCCCTCGATGTCGAAGGCCCTGCGCCCGGCGGCGAAGAAGAGCCGCTCGCGGAGCTGGGCGGGGCAGGCCCGGGTGTTGGGGCAGCGCAGGTCGGCGTCGCCCTCCTTCTCATAAGCCAGCTCGGTGCCGCACTCCGGGCAGTGCGTCGGCATCACGAACTCGCGCTCGGTGCCGTCGCGCAGGTCCACGACCGGGCCGACGATCTCGGGGATGACGTCGCCGGCCTTGCGCAGCACCACGGTGTCGCCGACGCGCACGCCCTTGCGCGCGACCTCCGAGCCGTTGTGCAGCGTGGCGCGCTCGACCGTGGAGCCGGCCACGACGATCGGCTCCATGACGCCGTACGGCGTGACCCGGCCGGTGCGCCCGACCCCCACCTGGATGTCCAGGAGCTTGGTGTTGACCTCCTCGGGCGGGTATTTGTAGGCGATCGCCCAGCGGGGCGCCCGGCTGGTGGAGCCCAGGTTGCGCTGGAGCTCGATGCGGTCCACCTTCACCACGACGCCGTCGATCTCGTAGACGGGGTCGTGGCGGTGCTCGCGGTAGAACTCGACGAAGGCGTTGATGCCGTCGAGGTCGTCGACGACCTTGTAGAGATCGCTGACCGGCAGGCCGAACTCCCGCAGCCGCTCGTAGACCTGGGACTGGGTCCGGGGCAGGGCGGGCCCCTCCCACCTGCCGACACCGTGGACGATCATGTGCAGCGGGCGCTGCGCGCTGATCCGCGGGTCCTTCTGCCGCAGCGAGCCGGCCGCCGCGTTGCGCGGGTTGGCGAAGGGCGCCTTGCCCGCCTCGACGAGCTGCTCGTTGAGCTTGGCGAACCCCTCGACGGGCAGGTAGACCTCGCCCCGGACCTCCACCAGCTCGGGCACGTCGTCACCGGCCAGACGGTGCGGCACGCCGGCGACGGTGCGCACGTTGGCCGTCACGTCGTCGCCCACGCGGCCGTCACCCCGGGTCGCGGCCCGGACCAGGCGGCCCTTCTCGTAGACCAGGGCGATCGCCAGGCCGTCGATCTTCAGCTCGCACAGATAGGGCGCCGGGTCCCGCTCGGCCAGCCGCTCGGCCCGCGACTGCCAGGAGGCGAGGTCGTCGGCGTTGAAGGCGTTGTCCAGGCTCTCCATCCGCTGCAGGTGGGCGACCGGCGTGAAATCGGTGGAGATCGGCGCGCCGACCTTCTGGGTGGGCGAGTCGGGCGTGCGCAGGGTCGGGTGGTCGTCCTCGATCCGGCGCAGCTCCCGCATCCACGTGTCGTACTGGGCGTCGCTCACGGTGGGCGAGTCGAGCACGTGGTAGCGCCAGTTGGCCTCCTCGACCAGCTCGGCCAGCTCCGCGTGCCGATCCAACGCCGCCACCGGCACACCTTCGACCTCAGCGCTCATCGCCCGGCTCTCCCCTCATCCGTACAGCCAAGGGAAACGCTATCGCCGGGGACCGACATCGCGCGGCGGCCTTACCCGGAGATGGCAGACCCTCCCCGCCGGGGACCGGCCGGTCCGGGTCGCCGGGCCGGCCGGGAGGGAGCGGTCACTCGCCGGGGTCCTCCCTCAGCACCCGGGCCGCCTCCCGGCACCTGGCCAGAGCCGCTCTGGCGTAGGCGGGCGAGGCTCCGGCCAGCCCGCAGGCTGGGGTGAGCACGACCTGCGAGGCCAGGGTGGCGGCGGGGAAGCCGAGACGGCGCCAGAGCTCGACGGCGGGCTTGGCGACCACGCCGACGTCGGGCAGCCGGGAGTCCACGCCGGGCACGGCGCCGAGGAGGATCGCCATGCCGGCTTCGATCACCTCGCCGATCGCGTCCTCGTCGCGCCGCCGCAGCAGGGAGGCGTCCACGGACACGCCGCCGGCGCCCGCCGTCCGCAGCAGGTCGAAGGGCACGTCGGGGGCGCAGCAGTGCACCACCGTGAACGCCCCGGCGGGCAGCACCGCCCTGAGCCGCTCGGTGGCGACGGGGACCTCGACGGCGGGCAGCCGCCCGAAGCCCGACGCGGTCGGCACCGTGCCGGCCAGGACGCCCGGCAGCCCGGGCTCGTCGAGCTGGAGCACGATCTCCGAGGCGCCCGGCACCCTGCGGCGCACGTCGGCGACGTGCGCGGCGAGCCCCTCGGCGAAGGAGTCCACCAGGTCGCGCACGGCCCCGTCGTCGGCGAGCGTCTTGTCGCCGTGGCGCAGCTCGACCGCCCCGGCCAGGGTCCACGGCCCGCACACCTGGATCTTGAAGGGTCCCTCGTATCCCTGGGCCGTCTCCTCCAGCGCGTCGAGATCCCGGACGAGGTGGTCGCGGGCCCGCTTGGAGTCGCGTCCCGGGCGGTCGGTGAACCGCCAGCCGGACGGCTGCACCTCCACCGGGAGCTCCACCAGCAGCGACGCGGTGCGCCCGACCATGTCGGCGCCCACCCCGCGCGCGGGCAGCTCCGGTAGATACGGGAGTGCGGGCAGCTCGCCGAAGACGACTCTGAGCGCCTCCGCGTGATCCGTCCCGGGGTGCGACCCGATGCCGGTCGCGGTCGCCTCGCCCCACGGATATCCGCTCATGCCCGCTCCCGGCCGCGTCCGCCGAGGGGACGTGAGCGGTCGCCCCGGTGCGCGCCGGCTCGCCTGCTTCGCTCGTTCACGACAGCCAGCTTAGGACCGCCGGGTGCCACCTCCGCCGGGAGAATCCGTCCCCGCGGTGACGGAACTTGATCAAGTTGAGTAGGGTTTTGCCGGTTATTCACCCGCCTTGGGGGACGCATGATGATCGGTCGGGCGCTCGTCGCGGTGTCGGTGCTGCTGACTGTCGGGGCCGCGGGGGTCCCGGCGGCCGGGGCGGCCGAGCCCGACAAGTGCGCGCCCGGGCGGGGCACGACGAGCATCGGGGAGTCCTGGGCCCAGCGGCGGTTCAACCTGCCCGAGGCGTGGCGGCTGACCAGGGGCGCGGGGGTGACCGTCGCGGTCGTCGACAGCGGTCTGGACACCGGGCATCCCCAGCTGAAGCAGGGCACCGCGGAGGAGGTCACCGGCACCGGGGGACGCGACTGTTTCGGCCACGGCACGGAGGTGGCGGGCATCATCGCCGCGACCCCGATGAAGGGCGTCCTGTTCACCGGGGTGGCGCCGGACGTGAAGCTGATCTCCGTCAAACACACCGACGACGGCCGGGGAGACGTGAAGATGCTGGCGCTGGCCATTGTGAAGGCCGTCCAGCTCGGCGCCGACGTGATCAACGTGTCCGCCCAGGCGAGCGACAACCCCGACCTGCGCAACGCCACCGCCTACGCGCTGGCCAAGAACGTGGTGGTGGTCGCCGCGGCGGGCAACGTCGAGAAGGACGACGGCTCCCCCGCGCCCGCCTATCCGGCCTCCTACCCCGGAGTCGTGTCCGTCGGCTCCGCCGCCCCCGACGGGAGCAGGGCCGACTCCTCCAACCCCGTCACGCCCATCACCGTGCTGGCCCCGGGCACGGGGCTCACCAGCACCTGGCCCGGCAGCCTCTACCAGGAGAACCTGGAGGGCACCAGCTACGCGGCGGCGTACGTGACCGGGGTCGTCGCGCTGGTCCGCTCCCGCTACCGGGACCTGACCAACGAGGAGGTGGGGCGGCGCATCGCGCTGACCGCCAACGGCGGCGCCGGGAAGGGGACCGGCGCGGGGATGATCAACCCGCTGCTGGCCATCTCGGCGATCCTGCACTCGGAGACGGTGGCGCTCGCACCGCCCGAGCCCGCACCCCTGCCCGCCGACGCGATACGGCACGCTACGCCGGAGAACGCCGAGAGCATCGCGATGGCGACGCGGATCGCCCTGATCTCGCTCGCCGCGGTCGCCCTGGTGACCCTGGGTAGCCTCACGATTCCTTTGGGGCGCAGCCGCAGGTGGCGGGCGGGGGCTCCGGATAACGGGACGTGAAAGACATGTGAAATCGGTGAACTACAGGGCGCTCCTTTGCTTTGATAGCTATAGATCAACTTATTAGTAGCTTTACCGGTAGTTGAGGTGGAAGGAATGCAATGGGGGATTTGAACCCATTACTGCCCGAAGATCCAGAACGCGTCGGTGTTCACATCCTCGTCGGGCGGC
>NZ_JBSFPS010000265.1:0-13528 GCF_053588315.1 Streptosporangium sp. NPDC003464
GGAGCTGCCGGACGCCGACGCGCTGTGGATGCAGATCGTCAGCGCCTGGCCCGGCACCACGACGGAACTGGAGCAGACGTTCCTCGGCGCGATGGCACGCGGGTGGAGCACCTGGCCGCCGCGGCGGGCGAAAAGCTCCTGGCCGGCGCGGCCGAGCGGCTGGGACGCCCGTGCACCCGGCGAGAACACTCGGGCCGCGTCGAGCGGGAAGTCGTGGCCGCCGCCGAAGGCGCCGACCTGCTCATCCTCGCCCGCGACGGCGACCGTACCCACCTCGGACCCCGCAGCCTCGGCCCCGCCAGCCGATTCATCGTCGACCACGCCCCCTGCCCCGTCCTGCTGGTCTGGCCGGAGACCGCACCCAGCACGGCCACCATCCCGCCGCCGCCACCCCACCCGCCGCACCACCGCTAGCCCACGGCCAAGCCGTCACCGCTCCGGGACCAAGATCAAGGGCTTGGCGCCAACCGCTGTTCCGTTGTTCCCCGAGGCCGCACGCCTGCACCCGCGGTAGTGCCAGATGTAGGGATCCGACCCGGGCTCAGGCTCATACACCGCCCGGGAGGTCTCCCGCGGGACGACCATGCACGCCCCCGTCTCCAAGGTGCTGTCCGCCACCAACATCGGCCCGGGAACCGTCGTCCCGTCCAGCGGACCACCTATCAAGGTCACGTGTCGCTCGGTCATGACTCCGACCCTGGACTGCAGGCCGAAGGCTCGCCGGACGCGCAGCGCGCTGGACGGTGAGATGCCCACCTGCCGGGCAAGTTCCCGTTTCGACCAGTGAGCGGCGCCCCCGGGCACTTCCTCCAGCGTGCGTACCACCACCTGTTCAACCTGCGCACCGGTGATGGTGCGCGGCGCGCCGGGCCGGGGCTCATCATGCAGTCCCGGTCCGGCGGCTGCTCGCCGGTCTCGCCGAGTGCAACCCCTGATGGCGTAGCGCCAAAATCCGGTCCGATCCTCCCCGAAGGCCGATACGTGAGAGGGCCATCCCCTGATCATGCCTGATCGTGTCGATGCCGATTAACAACGCTTGTCGGCCCCTTCGGGCAGCGTCGAGGGCCGATGCGCATCAGGAATGTCAGCCAGAAGCAGCAGCGCCTGGTTGATGCTCGGGAGAGTCGAGCGGGGCCATTGAGGTGTCGGCGTGGCGGGCGGTGGGTGCACCGCCGCTGGGCAGGTCGTGCTGGGTGAAGATGTCGATGAGCAGTCGGATGGGCAGGTTGGCCTCGGTCGGATAGCGGAAGCTGCGCTCGGGGTTGAGGGTGTAGTGGTTGCGGCGGCCGACTTTGCCGCGGGTCAGGTAGCCCTCCTGGTGCAGGTCGGACACGATGCCCTGCACGGCGCGTTCGGTGATGCCGATGCGGGTGGCGATGTCGCGCAGGCGGGCGTGCGGATCGCGGGCGATCTCCAACAGCACCCGGGCGTGGTGGGTCAGGAACGTCCAGGTGGAGGTGGGCTCGTCAGAGCTGCTCATGGCCATGTCGCATCTTTCGGGGCCGGCGGTTCAGCGTGGTGGTAACGGAGGCG
Organism: Streptosporangium sp. NPDC003464; assembly: GCF_053588315.1. NCBI lineage: Bacteria > Bacillati > Actinomycetota > Actinomycetes > Streptosporangiales > Streptosporangiaceae > Streptosporangium > Streptosporangium sp. NPDC003464. The sequence continues at coordinate 1,534 of NZ_JBSFPS010000265.1, forward strand.
AAATGTGTCTACCATAAGATGTTACCGGAAGCTTCTTTCCGGTAACTGTCTTCTCGAAACAGGCTGCGGGTGAGATGATTCCAGTCAACCGCTCTTCCTCCCCCGGTGGAGGTCCACATGCCTGCTCTCCAGCCCCAGCGCGGCTGTATCTGCCCGCCCTCCCGGAGCCCCGCCGGCCACGTCCCGCCTTTGCCCGCAGCTCCATGACCATCCACTCCGGCATCCCCGAATCCGACGACACCGTGCCCCACGACACCATTGACGCGGTCATCTATGTTGATCGCCAACTGCGCCTGACCTATCGCCCCACGCCTGGCACGACCCTCATCCGGCTGATCGGCGAGATCGACGCCACCAACCGCACCGCGCTGGAGGAAACGCTGACCCGCGCCAGATACGGCGACGATCGTCTCCTGATCGATGTCGGGCACCTGCGTTTCATCGACGTCGGCGGGATGTGCCTGCTGGCGGAGCTGTGCCACACGGGCGCGGCCTGTGTGGTCAACGTGCCGCCGCCCATGCGTCGTCTGGCGAATCTGCTGGGACTGTTGCCGGGCGTCGATGCCCTGGTCGGCGCCATGGAGCACGGACACGACCAGCCGCGGCAGGGATAGGCCGGCCACTCGGTCGCGGTCTTTCACGGCTTCGGTCACATCAGCGTCTCGTGCACGCCCGGCGTCGAGTACGCCTCGTCCATCGGGTCCCCCAGCGTCGGCGCCCGCCGGTCGGCGAGCTGTCCGCCGAGCCTACGGGGGTCCCGGTAGTATCGGCGAAATCTTCAACGGATACGCAGGTCAGAGCTTCCTTGAAGACCTTCGAGAACAGCTTGGAAGGCGGGCCGCCGACCTGCATATCCGCTGCTTTACGCGTCGTTGCTACTGGGACCCCTCCAGTGCTCGCCGGGCCCTTGGGCAACGAAACGAGAAGCGTTCTACGGCTGTTCGCCGGGACGCGCTGGGATGCTTGGCGCACTGCTCGGGCTGCTGGAGGTCCCGGAGGGTTCGCGGTTCTCGGAGCTGGAGCGGTTGCGGCAGGCGCCGAAGCGTGCGGACTGGATATCGAGGACTTCGACCTGCGCCAGGACGACGAACACGTCCGTATCCACGGAAAGGGCGGCACTGTCCGTACCGTTCTCCTCGACGACCGCGGCTACGTCGCCCTTCTCAAGCTCTACCCCCTCCTCAACGGCGACATCACCGACGCCGAAATCCGCGCCGCCCGACGACGCCACGACCGCCGCTGGCCATTCCAGCCCAAGATCAATCTCAGCGCCAACGGCTGTCTGCGGGTTCCTCAACCCCGGGGACGCGGGCGTAGCGGGACGGTGAGGCGACCGAGGTGTGCCCGGAACAGGGGAGCAAGGTCGAGGTGTCGGCGCCGTCCTCGGCGGCCCGGGGGAGGGCGGAGTGGCGCAGTTGGTGCAGCGTCCACGGGCCGCCGGGCAGGCCGGCGGTGACACTGTCACCTGGTGCCGGCGTACCCAGCACCGGCTGCACCGCCACGGTCGCCAAGAATGCCGACTGGATCCGCGTCGACCTGACCAAGGCAGAACACGGCAGAGCCGTGTTCTGCCTTGGCGGAAAGCGTCGCACCGATACCTGGACCTACTGAACCGACCACACCAGGACGAATGAGAAATCCAGCTCCGTCTTGCGGTTCAGCGGGATATCGATCTTGACTCTGCGAGCGACCTCGTTACGGCTGATGCCTAATCCATGAGCGATGAGCCGTTCGGGACGGACCGGCACGGGGGCGTCGAAGGTGACCGTGATCTGAAGGGGCCACGGATTCTCGGGAACGGGAGGTGCGTGGAGTTCCCAGCACCCGTCCCAATCGAGCGCGAACCGGTTGCGCCGGGCGATCAACGGGTCGAGGAGGGTGTCCACGACGAGGGAAGGCGAGTCGGTCGAGTAACCGGCCAGAAGGTCAGCGGGCAGTGAGCGGACCGGGACGCGGTCGTGGACGGTGAGCTTGCCGGTCCGGCCACAGGAAACGCAGTTGACCAGGAGCCAGACGTCGAGAAGCTTGCCGTTGGCGTTGACGCGGAACCTGCCGTTGCCGATGGTGGCGCGGCCGGAAGGGCAGGCCACGCACCGGAGGGCGAGCAGAGGCAGGCGGGTGCGCCGCACCACCCAGGGCAGCACGATATGAGGATGTGAAGACATGATCTCTCTGAAGACCTGACGAAGAGCATGGGAAACAGAGCCGACGGCGTCGCCGGCGACCGATGCGCAGGGAAGTGTCAGGTCTAAAGAGCAGGCGGCGTCATGCGCGCGGAGTCCTCACGTAGGGGTGAGGACCCAAGATAGGTGACCACCATCCACAAGATCCACCCGTTTTCGCGACCGCCGTCAGCAGGAGGGTTCGGAAAGCCCGGGGGCCGGGGGAGGGGCAGGGTGGCTGAGGTGGTGCGCAGGCCGTCGGTGAGCAGGAGGAGACAGCGCTTGCGCTCGGCTCCGGCGATCCGGTCACGGAGGTTGCCGTGAATCTCGACCAGCCGGGCCCGTCAGTCCCGGGACGGCATCACATACAGCGCGTGCGTGCCGTCCAGCCACTCCCGTTCGATCTCACGGCCGGTGATGCGGCCGATCAGGGTCAGCGCGGAGCTGATGCTCTCCTCGATCGAGGCCCCCTCTCGACCGCTGCCGAGTTCGAAACGCAGTCCTTCCAGGGACGGGTCCAGCGCATGAGGGTCGGCTCCGTCGCGGAGCGCGGGGTAGATGACGGTGAGACTCGTGATCATCTGACCGTCGGTCGCGTAATCCAGGGTTCCGTCCCCGTTGATGGCCCAGCTGACGCTCAGCGCCCGGCCCGAGTCCCGAGACAGGGCGGACAGCCCTTCCATCGTCGAGCAGTCGAAACCGCTGATATCGCCAGGGCGCTCGCGCGGCCGGCTGCCGACCCTGACTCCACGGTGCGGGCGGCGGCCGCGCGTCACGCCGCCGGTCGGCGGGCGGCCCGCGACATGAGAGCGGGCCGCCCACCGACCGGCGGGCGTCACAGGAAACCGTCGAGCATGGCGGCGAACTCCTCCGGGGTGACGACCCGCACGCCCAACTCCTCGGCCTTGGCCTTCTTCGAGCCGGCCTTCCCGCCCGCGACCAGCAGCGAGGTCTTCGCCGAGACGCTTCCGGAGGCCTTGCCGCCGGCGCGCTCGATCAGTTCGTTGACCTCGTTGCGCGACAGCTCCTGCAGCGGGCCGGTCATCGTCCCGGTGGCCACCACCGACATGCCCGCCAGCGGCAGCGCGGCGACCGGTGCGTCGCCGGTGCTGTCGTCATCGACGGCCAGGGTCGCTGCAGGGGCGCCGGGCTCGGTCATGTTGACGCCCTCCGCGATCAGCTTGTCGATCAGCGGCCGCAGCTCGGCCAGCTCCTCGAGCATGAGCTTGGCCTTATCGGCCCCCATCCCGTCGACGGCCTGGACGGCCTCGGCGTCGGCGGCCAAGATGGCCTCCATCGTGCCGAAGTGGCGGGCGATGCGCCGCGACATCGACCGGCCGGTCCCACGCACGCCGAGCGCGCAGAACACCCGGCTCAGGGACTGTTTCTTGGCCTGCTCGATGGCGGCCAGCAGGTTGTCGGTGGAGGTCTCACCCATCCGCTCCAGGCCCAGAACCTGTTCGCGGGTCAGGGAGAACAGGTCGGCGAAGTCGGCGATGAATCCCGCATCCAGCAGCTGCTGGATGCGGGAGGTGGCCAGCCCCGCGATGTCGAGCTGGTCGCGGCCGGCGGCGTAGCTGATGGAGGCGATCGCCCGGCAGGCGCGGCCGCGCACGCACCGCCACCGCTCCTGGGAGGTGTCGATCGCGTCGCCACAGTTCGGGCAGACCTGCGGGATCGCGATCGGCTGCTCGTCGCCGGTGCGCAGGTGCACCACCGGCGACTCCACCCGCGGGATCACGTCGCCCGCCTTGTAGACCACCACGCTGTCGCCGAGCATCAGGCCGCGCCGCGTGATGTCGGCGACGTTGTGCAGGGTGGCGTAGGTGACGATGGACCCGTCGAGCTCGACCGGCTTCAGCACCGCGCGCGGGGCGATGATGCCGGTGCGGCCGGTGTTCCACTCGACGCCGGTCAGCTTGGTGATCTTCTCGGTGGCGGGCAGCTTGTAGGCGATCGCCCATCGGGGCGCGCGCGAGCTGAAGCCGGCCTGCGCCTGGTCGGCGGCGAGATCGCACTTGATCACGATGCCGTCGATGCCGAAGGCCAGGTCGGCCCGTTTGGCGGCGATCTGTTCGACCCGCTCCTGGACCTGCTCCAGGGTGGTGGCGACGATCCCGCCGACATCGGTGACGGCGGGAGTCTGCGCGCCTTGAGCGGCGACCCATGCCATGACCTCGCTGTGCGGCAGCTCGCGCAGCCGCGCGGCCAGCTCGGAGGTGTCGTCGGGGTGCGGCAGCGCGCCGTAGCCGAAGAACGTCAGCTCGCACACGTACGGCCGGTCCTGGGCGCGCAGTGTGCCGGCGGCCGCGCTGCGCGGGTTGGCGAACGTGGTGCCGTCGTGCGCCTGACGCTTGGCGCACGCCTGCTCGAACTGGGACGTGGTCATCATCACCTCGCCGCGCAGCTCCACCGTGACCGGCTCGGCCAGCCTCGCGGGCAGTCCCACGATGGTGCCGATCGCGTGGCTCACGTCCTCGCCCGCGACGCCGTCGCCCCGGGTGACCAGCTGCGTCAGACGCCCGCCGCGATAGCGCGCGGTGATCGCCAGTCCATCGAGCTTGGGCTCCACACTCCATGCTGTGACGGGTCTGCCGAGCCTGCGCTCCAGCGATGCGACCCAGCCGGCCAGCTGCTCAGCACCGAAAATGTTCCCCAGACTCAGCATGGGCACCGTGTGCGGCACGTCGCCGACCACCGCGCCACCGGCCACCTTGCCCGTTGGCGAGGTCGGCAGCACGTCATCGGGATGCTCGGTCTCGTATGCCTGGATGCCCCGAGCCAGCCGGTCGTAGGCGTCGTCGTCCAGCGTGGACGTGCCGTCGCCGTAATAGGCCGCAGCGGCGTCCACGGCGAGCTGAACGGCTTCGGCATAGGCGGTCTGATCAGCAAGGAAAGTGCTGGGGGGCGTGTCGGTCATGATCCCATCATGTCGCGCGGCACCGACAGTTTCGGCTTGTGGAATGTGGCCCTGAACCGGACCGGCTCCTCCGGGCACGGCCGTCGGCGAGGGGCTGCACCGGCTGGTCGGTCGCGTCAGCCGATCAGCAGGGTCTGGTCGGCGATGACACCGGCTCTGAGCGGAAGGTGGCCCGGTCGCTGTCGGCCGCCTCGTCAAGCGGAAGGTGGCCCGGTCGCTGTCGGCCGCCTCGTCAAGTGGAGCGGGACACCGGCCGCACCGGCGACGGGCAGCCGATGTCCGTCGGCGTGGCACACCGGCATGGCCCGGCGGCCGCGCCACCCGGCGGCGGCGCCGGCCACGGCTCGGGATGGCTGTCGCGGGCCGGGCTGCTGTCGCGGGCCGGGCTATGGACGAAGGAGCACCTTGATGGCGCGGCGCTCGTCCATGGCCCGGTAGCCCTCGGCGGCCTCCTCCAGGGGCAGTTCGAGGTCGAAGACCTTGCCGGGGTTGATCTTCCGGTCCCAGATCAGCCGCATCAGCTCCGGCAGGAAGCGACGCACCGGGGCGGGGCCGCCGTGCAGGTGCACCCCGGAGAAGAACAGCTCCTCGCCGGGCAGCTCGACACCGTGGGACACGCCGACGTAGCCGACGTGCCCGCCGGGGCGGGTGGAGCGGATGGCCTGCATCATCGACTCCTGCGTGCCGACCGCCTCGATGACCGAGTGCGCGCCGAGGCCGCCGGTGAGCTCCTTGAGCTTGGCCACGCCCTCATCGCCGCGCTCGGTGATGATGTCGGTGGCGCCGAACTCGACTGCGAGCTCCTGCCGGTCCCGGTGCCGGCTGAAGACGACGATCCGCTCGGCGCCGAGCTGCTTGGCCGCCAGCACGCCAAGCAGGCCGACCGCGCCGTCGCCGACGACCGCGACCGTCTTGCCGGGACCGGCCTCGGCCGCGACCGCGGCGAACCAGCCGGTGCCCAGCACGTCGGAGGCGGCCAGGAACGACGGGATCAGGTCGGGCTCCGGCATGCCGGGGGTGGCGACCAGGGTGCCGTCGGCCAGCGGGACGCGGGCCCGCTGCGCCTGGGTGCCGATGTTGTTCATCAGCTCGGCGTGCACGCAGCGGGACTGGTAGCCGGCCTGGCAGATCTCACAGGTGTTGTCGGAGGCGAAGAAGGAGCCGACGACGAAGTCGCCGACCTTGATGTTCTTGACCTCGTCGCCGACCTGTTCGACCACGCCGACGTACTCATGGCCCATCGGCTGGTCGCGGACCTCATCGACGCCGCGCCACGGCCACAGGTCCGACCCGCAGACGCAGGTCGCCGTCAGCCGGATGACCGCGTCGGTCGGCTCGATGATCCCCGGGTCGGCGCGCTCCTCGACGCGCACGTCACCCGGGGCGTACAGGACTGCTCCACGCATGAGTGAGTCTCCTTAAGCGATGTCTTCGGCCAAGGTGGGATTCCCCGTCGCGTAACGGCGGAAAGTCATCACTGTTTGTGACAACAACCAGGAAACCGGCTTCATCTCGCGCGTGGGAGGTGGGGTTCATGGGGGGTACAACCCCAACCCCCCTCTCGCCACGTCCCTTACCTACAGTGAAAACTGTGGGCAATCGAGACGACATCCGCGACTTCCTCGCCGGCCGACGCGCCAAGATCACGCCGGAACGGGTCGGGCTTCTCCCCGGTGGAGGCCGCCGCCGGGTCCCCGGACTGCGCCGCGAGGAAGTCGCCGTGCTGGCAGGCGTGAGCACCGAGTGGTACACCCGCCTTGAGAAAGGCCACATCACCGGCGTCTCCGAGGAGGTCCTCGAGGCCGTCGCCCGCGCGCTCCGCCTCGACGACGCCGAACGCGCTCACCTGTTCGACCTGGCCCGCAGCGCCAACGCCGGACACCGCGCCCGGCACGGCGCCCGCCGCCGTCCCGCCCGCACGGTCCGGCCGGGTCTGCAGCGCATGCTGGACGCCATGAGCGATGCCCCCGCGATCATCCGCAACAGCCGCATGGACATCCTGGCCGCCAACCCGCTCGGCCGCGCCATGTACTGGCCCGTCTTCCAGGACCCCGACCTCACCGCAGGTCAGGGCCTGGGCCGGGGTGGGGCGCGCGCCCGCCCCGCCAACATCGCGCGGTTTCAGTTCCTCGACCCCGCAGGCCCCGATTTCTTCCCCGACTGGGACACCTCCGCTGACATCACCGTCGCGCTGCTGCGCACCGAAGCCGGCCGGGACCCCTACGACAAGGACCTCACCGACCTGATCGGCGAACTGTCCACCCGCAGCACCGACTTCCGCACCCGCTGGGCCCGACACAACGTCCGCCTGCACCACTTCGGGACCAAGTCCTTCCATCACCCTGCCGTCGGCGACCTCACCCTCGACTTCGAGTCGATGGACCTGCAGGCCGACCAGGGCCTGAACCTGACCGTGTACACGGCCGCCCCCGGCACCTCCTCCCACGACGCCCTCAGACTCCTCGCCAGCTGGGCCGCCACCCTCGCCCCCACCGGCAGCCACCCGCCCCGGCACGGCGACCGACCGCAAGCCGCGGCCCCCCACAGACCTGACACGCCAGGCGTTTCATGAGCGACCGCCTATGAAACGCCGCACTCGACAGGGCCCTCCAGGGCGGACTCCGCTTCCTGCCGGCCGCCGCCGGACTGCTCGACGGTCTGGAGGCGACCACCCACTGGCGCTTCGCCGCCGACCTGGCCGCCCGCCATCCGGCCGTGCGGGTCCGTCCCGAGTCCCTCTACGTCGACCAGGGCCGGCTCGTCACCGGTGCCGGTGCGCTGGCGGGCGTCGACCTCTGCCTCTACCTGATCCGTCGTGAGTACGGCGCCGCGCACGCCAACGCGATCGCCCGCGACCTGGTGACCGTGCCCTACCGCAGCGGGGGGCAGTTGTCGAGAGCATCGCCTACCAGGTCGGCTACGCCGGCGCCGCCGTGTTCCGGGAGCAGTTCGCGCTCCGCCGCGGCGTGCCGCCCCGCGACTACCGCAGGGCCTTCAGGCAGCGCTGACCTGAGCTGACGCGATCACCTGCGCCCGGGCCGGGGGCGGCGTCCGACCCTGGCGCGCTCCGCCTTACCGGTGGGCGCCGGCCGCCTGCCCTCGTGCGCTTCTTGCCGGAACCGTGGCGCATGTCCGCGGCGTCGCCGGTCAACCGGGCCGTCGTGACGCCTCACAGGTTCGCGGCGCGGTGGGTGGGGCGGCCGTCGAGGACCGTGAGCAGCACGGGCAGGTCCGGCAGGTCGGTGGCGGCGGTGGTGAGCGGGCTGTCGGCCAGGACCGTGAGGTCGGCGCGGTGGCCGACGGCGAGCCGGCCGGCCTCGCGCTCCTCGCCCGCCGCGCGGGCGGCGTTGACGGTCATGCCCCGCAGAGCCTCCAGGGCGGTGAGCGCCTGCTCGGGGCCGTGTGGGGGCCGGCTGAGATCGCGGCTCGGCCGACGGTGGCGGGCGCCCGCCATGACGCCCAGCGGCGGGTAGGGGGCGATGGGCCAGTCGGAGCCGAGGACGACGGTGGCGCCGGAGTCCCACAGGTCGCGGCAGCGCCAGGCGCGCGAGGCGCGCTCCTCGCCGAGGCGGCGCGACCAGTTGTCGGTGTGGTCGGCCCGGGTGAAGTCGCAGCAGTGGGTGGGCTGCATGGACGCGACGACGCCGAGCGCGGCGAAGCGGCGCAGGGTGTCGTCGGGCACGGTCTCGATGTGCTCGACCCGGTGCCGCACCCCGCGGTCCCCGGTGGCCAGGGCCTTCTCGACGGAGTCGAGGACATGTCGTACGGCCGCGTCGCCGATGGCGTGGGTGGCGGTGGGCACTCCGGCCCGGTGGAGTTCGCCGAGGATACGGGTGTAGGCCTCGGGGTCGGGCCAGAAGGCGTGGGTGGACTCGCCGTGGCAGTCGGGACGCTCCAGCCAGGCGGTGCCGTTGTCGATGGTGCCGTCCATGAAGAGCTTGACGCCCTCGGTCCGCCACAGCGTGCCGCCGGTGCCCTGCTGCTCGATGAGCGCGCGCAGCGCGTCGGCGTCGGTGCCGGGCTGGCACCAGGGCGCGACCCGCAGCCGCACCGGCAGCTCTCCGGCCGCGTCGAGCTCGGCGTAGAGTGCGAGGCTGTCGCCGTTGGCGTCCATGACGTGACCGCCGGTGAGTCCCGCGGCGGCCATGCCGCGCAGGGCGGCGGCGAGCCGGGCGCGGCGCTCCGCGTGCGTGGGCCGCGGAGCGGCACGCTCGACGAGTTCGCAGGCGGCGTCCTCCAGGAGCAGCCCGGTGGGCCGGCCCGTCTCGTCGCAGACGACCTCGGCCGACTGGGCGAAGCTCCGCGGCCCGTCGACGCCGGCGAGTTCGAGCGCGCGCGGGCTGGCCAGCATGGAGTGGGCGTCGAAGAGCTGCAGGAGGGCCGGTACGCCGTCGAGCACGGGGGCGAGGGCGGCGGCCTCGACGGGCCGGTCCTCGAAGACGTTCGGGTCGAGGCCCCAGCCGTGCAGCCACGCGCCGGGCGCGAGGCTCCGGACCTCGCGGGCCAGCGCCTCGCGCACCGCGTCCAGGTCGGCGCAGCGTGACAGGTCCAGTCCGTGGGTCAGCTCGGCGCCCGAGACGGGGTGGAGGTGCCCGTCGACCAGGCCGGGGATCACCACGGCTCCCCTGAGGTCGATCACTGTCGTCGAGGAGTCCGCGAGCGCGCGTATCCGGCGGTCGTCGCCCAGAGCGGAGATCCGCCCCCCGGACACGGCCAGGGCGGTCTCCGGCAGGAACTCGCCGGTGACCGGGTCGAGCAGGCCGGCGGAGAGCAGGACGAGACGGGTGCGCACAGGGGCTCCTCGAAGAACGGGTGGGGGAGGGTCAGCTGGGGGTGCTGGAGGAGGCGGCGGCCGGGTCCGCACCGTGGGCGCCGGCGGCCGGGCCCGTGTTCCGGCCGGCGGCCGAGTCCGCGCCGGAGGGGGCGCAGGGGCCGGTGGACGCGTCGACGGGGCGGGTGAGAGCGCCGCTCGGCAGGCCGAGTCCGCGCTCCGCCGTGGTGACAGCCATCCGCGTCACCGCTTCGGGGCGATCGCTGGTGTCGGTGTTCGCGTGGGCGCCGAGGCCGTCGAGCACGACCAAGATCTGAATGGTCGTCACGTACGGGTCGTCCGTCCGGAATTCCTCCCGCTCGACACCCTGCCGGATGAGGCCTTCCAGCCGCCCGCGCCAGGCGGCCTCCTGCTCGGCGACCCGGTCGCGCAGGACGGGCCGGTAGCGGCTGAGGTGCCGAGCGTTGATCCAGAGCCGGCTGATGTCGTCGTACGCCTCTCCGGCCGCGTGCGCGAAGAAGCGCGCCAGATGCTGCGTGGGGGTCCCGTCGGGCCTCTCGGCCGGCAGGAGGGTGTCGAGCTCGGCGCTCGCGGCGCTGCCGAACGCCTCCGCCACGAGGTCCTCCGCCGAGGGGAAGTAGTGACTGATCAGCCCCGGCCGGACGCCGAGTTCTTCGCCGATCCGCCGCAGAGTGACGCACTCCAGTCCCTCGGACAGGGCGACGGCGGCGGCCGCGACGACGATTTCCGCATGTCGGGCGGCCGGAGTTTTCCGAATTCGCTTGTGCTGGACGCTTGACGGCATGCCCGGGATGCTATTGAGTGTGCGACCAATAAGCAAGCAGGTGGGTACGACCAGCACCCGGAGGGCTCCATGGCGTCCACGATCCCCGACCCGCGCCCAGGCGTGCACGGCGCGCACGAGACGCCGCCGCCCTCGGGGCGGGCGGGCCGTGTCGAGGTTCACGGCATCGACCACATTCCCGAGCGGGAGCGTCACGGCCGTGCCCGGGAGCTGTTCGCCGTCTGGGCGGCGGCGAACGTCAACTACCTGAGCCTGGTAGTCGGCGGCGCCCTGATACTCATGGGCCTGAGCCTGTGGCAGGCCCTCGCGGTGATCGTGGTGGGCAACCTGTTCTGGGTGCCGGTCGGCCTGCTCGCCGTCTCGGGCCCGGCCTCGGGCACGCCGAGCGAAGTGATCATGAGGGCGATGTACGGCGTCCGTGGCAACCGGGTGAACATCGCGGTCACCGGCTGGGCGATCTGCATCTGCTACATCGCCCTCAACCTGGCCGCCGCCGCGCTGGCCGCCTTCTCCCTCGTCGAGAAGGCCGGCATCGCGCCGGACACCGGCGTCAAGATCGCCGTCGTGGTGGTCATCGCCACGCTCACCCTGGCCATCAGCGTCTACGGACACGCCACGATCGTGAAGCTCTACCTCCCGATCACCGTGGCCCTCACCGCCGCGTTCGCCGTCGTGGCCTTCAGCGTGCTCGGGCACGCCGACTTCGGCTACGAGCCCGCCGAGCCGCTGACCGGCGGCGCCCTGTGGACGGCCCTCGCCGGCGGCATCACCCTCATCGCCTCGGGCCCGCTCTCGTACACCAACAGCGCCGACTTCTCCCGCTACCTGCCCGGCACGACCTCCCCGAAGGCGATCGTGGGCTGGACCGCGCTCGGCGGCTTCCTGCCCAGCGTCGCCGTCACCTCCCTGGGCGCGTTCGCCGCGACCGCGGTCGACATGACCGACCCGCAGACCGCGCTGGAGACGATCCTGCCCCGCTGGTTCACCCCGGTCTTCCTGCTCGCCCTGGTGCTCGGCACGATCTCCATCAACGCCATGACCGCCTACAGCTCCGGCCTCGCCCTCCAGGCCGTCGGCGTCCGCGTCCGCCGCTCCCTCAGCGTGATCGTCGACGGAGTCCTCGGCGTCGCCCTCACCCTGTACGCGCTGCTGGTGTCCGACTTCCTCGACACCGTCAGCAACGTCCTCCAGCTGACCGTCGTCCTGCTCGGCCCCAGCATGGCCGTCTACGCCACCGACATCCTGCTGCGCCGCGGCCGCTACGACGGCCTCGCCCTCACGGACGAGACCCGTGGCAGCCCCTTCTGGTTCACCGCGGGCGTCAACCGGGCGGGTGC
>NZ_JBSFPS010000266.1:0-13488 GCF_053588315.1 Streptosporangium sp. NPDC003464
GCCAGTGACCGGCCAGTGGTCATCGGCCAGTGACCGGCCAGTGGTCATCGGCCAGTGACCGGCCGGTGGTCGCCGGCCGATGACCGGCGGAGCACGGGGGAGGCCGGCGGGCGGCGGGCCCTCCCGCCGCCCCGCCACGCCCCCGGCTCATCGCGCGCCGGTGGGCGGGGCGCCCCCGGAGTCCGGGTCGGCGCCGACCAGCCGGGCCAGCTCGGTGCGGGTGGTGACGCCGAGCTTCGGATAGACCTTGTAGAGGTGGTATTCGACGGTGCGCGGGCTGAGGAACAGCTTGGCCGCCACGTCCCGGTTGGAGGCGCCCTCGGCGACGAGCCGGGCGATCCGCAGCTCCTGGGGGGTGAGCGCGCTCAGGGCGGCCGGTCCGGGCCGGGAGACGGTCTCCCCCGCGGCCCGCAGCTCGCTGTGGGCCCGCTCCGCCCACGGCTCGGCGCCCAGGCGCTGGAAGGTCTCCAGCGCCGACCGCAGCGGCTGCCGCGCGTCGCCGCTCCGGTGGACCCGGCGGAGCCGCTCGCCGTACAGCAGCGACGTCCGGGCCTGCTCGAAGGGGGCCGGGCCGCCCTCGTCGTGCAGGCGCAGGGCCTCCTCATACAGCGAGAGGGCCGCCCCGCCGTCTTCGAGCAGTGCCCGGCACCGGGCCAGCAGGGCCCGCGACGCCGGGGTCTCGGCGTTCACCGACCACTGCTCCAGGTGGGACACCATGGCACGGGCCGCGTCGTGGTCACCGCACGCGACCGCCGCCTCGACCCGATCCGGGGTCGACCTCCAGACGACCGTGGCCTGCCCGGCGCCGGGCCCGGCGGCGGCCAGCGCGGAGAAACGCGAGTGGGCCGCGGCGAAGCGCCCCATGCCCAGGTCAAGCAGGCCCAGCGCGTACGACGCGGTGCCCGCCCGCAGGCCGATCCGGTGGGGGATGGCGATGGCCAGCGCCTCCTGGGCGTGTTCGCGGCAGGCGGCCTCCTGGCCGCGCACGGCCGCGACGGCCGCGAGGTTCGCCAGGTGCGCGGCGGCGGAGTTGGTGTAGCCCGCCTCGCGGGCGAGCGCCAGCCCCTCCTCGGCGAGCGCGGCGCTGACGGCGAACCGGCCGTTGATCCGCTCGGCCGTCGAGACGAACTCGAGCACCACGGGCAGCTGGCCGGTCAGCCCCGAGACCCTGGCGACCCGGCCGGCCCTGCCGACGAGCTCGGCCGACACGTCGGCCTCTCCCAGGTAGCTCGCCGCCGCGGAGGCCCACAGCAGCTCGGAGGCGGCCGACAGCTCACCGGTCCGCAGCAGCGCCTGCCGCAGCGCGGCCCCGCCCCGCCCCGTGTCCCCGGCGAGCATCGCGCCGATCCCGACCAGGACCGCCCGCAGGAAGGCGTCGCCGCCTTCGGGCAGCGACTCCGCCTGCCGGCCGATGTCGACGATCGCGGCCGTGTCCCCGACGTAGGAGGCGGCCTCGGAGGCGTCGGCCAGCATCTCCAGCGCCTTGCCCGGATCCACCGCGCGGGCATGGCCGGCGCCTTCGAGGAAGATCCGCCAAGCCTCGGCCGCGTCTCCGCTGTGCAGCTCGGAACGTCCCCGCAGCTGGTCGAGCTCGGCGATCAGGAGGGGGTCGTGGGCCAGCTCCCGCGCCTGGGCCCGGTAGGTCTCCGACTGACCGGGGCGACCGCCCAGCCACGCGGCGGTGGCCGCGTCGGTGAGCCGCCGCGCCCGGACGGCGGGTTCGGGGGTGAGCTCGGCCGACCGGGCCAGGGCGACGGCGGCGTCGGCGTATCCGCCCCGTGACCGCGCCCGCTCGGCCGATGCCGCCAGCTCGGCGGCGACGTCCTCGTCCTGGCCCACCGAGGCGGCGGCCCGGTGCCGGGCCCGCCGGTCGGCGTCCCCCTCCAGCAGGGCGGCGAGCGCGGTGTGGACCAGGCGCCGCTGCACCGAACTCGACCGCGTGTACACCGCCGAGCGGATCAGGGGGTGCCGGAAGCGGACCGTCGTCCCCTCCACGCCGACGAGCCCGGCCGCCTCGACCGGATGCAGCTCCGCCGGGTCCACGCCCAGCCGGTCCGCCGCGCCGAGGATCAGCCCCAGGTCACCGCGTCCCTCCACCGCGATGACGAGCGCCATCAGCCGGCCGGCGGCGGAGAGCCGCTCCACCTGGTCGCCGAAGATCTGCCCGAGGCCCGCTCCCACGGGCAGCGGGTCCGGCAGGGCGGCCCTGCCGGCGAGCTGCTCAAGGGTGAGGAGCTCGGCCACCTCACCCAGCGCCAGGGGATTACCGCCGGTCAGCGCGACGAGCTGCTCGCTCACCCGCCGGGCCGGCGGCGCCGCCGACCGGGAGGCGAGCAGGTCGGCCGCGCTCCGCGGGTCGAGGCCCGTGACGTGGAGGTCCGGGACGCCGCGCAGGCTCGCGGTGGCGTCCCCGCGTACGGCGATCAGCATCCCCACGCCCTCGGTCCGCAGGCGCCGGGCCGCGAACAGCAGGGCGTCGGCCGAGGCCTGGTCGATCCACTGGAAGTCGTCGATCAGGCAGAGCAGCCCGCCGGCCGCCGCCGCCTCGGTGAGCAGGGACAGCACGCCCGCCGAGATGAGGAAACGGTCGTCGGTGCGGGTGGAGGCCAGGCCGAGCGCCCCGCGGACGGCCTCGCGCTGCGGGCCGGGCAGCAGGTCCAGCAGCTCCGTCTCCGAGCGCAGCAGCTGGTGCAGCCCGCCGAAGGCCAGCCCCGTCTCCGGCTCCGTGCCCGTCGCCCGCAGCACCCGCATCGGGGCGCCGGCGGCGGCGGCGAGATCCAGCAGCGCCGACTTGCCGACACCCGCCTCGCCACGCAGTACGAGCGCTTGGCCGGCGCCCGCCCGCGCGGCGGCCAGGAGCTCGCCGATCGCGGCGCGCTCGGTCACTCGCCCGTGCAGCGCGAGGCGGTCCTCCGGCTGCCGGACCTGGTCGGCGGTCGTGTCGTGCACCTCGATGAGCTCAGGGATCCCCGTGCCCAAGGAGCACGGCAACCCCTGCGCGATCGGCCCCGGGAGCTCGCCCCCCTCTCGTTCCGTGCCCGACTGTACCGTCTCTCCCGATCTCACCCCCGGCCCGCTCCCGCCCCCGGGACGCGTGCTGAGCGCCGTGACCGTGGCGGGGCGGCTGCCCGCCGGGCAGGGACTCCGGCCGCGTCCGCGTCCGCTCTGCGGCGGTCAGAGCCGGGGGTCAACGTGGATCTTGGGGCCCGGGCCCGAGCCGGTGGGGCGCCGACCCGCCAGGACGTCGCCCACGCCGTCCAGCCCGATGGTGGCGGCCACCAGCGGGCGCGGGTCCACCGTCCCCGAGGCGTAGTGCTCGATCGCCCCGGCGAGGCTGGGGGAGCCGCTCAGGACCCCGACCGCCGTGACGTCCTTGAGCACCATCGTGCGGGTGTCGACGGTGCTCGGGGTGGACGCCAGGCCGATGTAGACCACGCGCCGGCCCGGCTCCACCAGGTCGAGGGCGCGGGCCGGCAGGGCGGGGGAGTTGGCGGCGTCGATGACGGCGTCGAACGGCAGATCCGGGAGACGCTCGGAGGTCCACGCCCCGTGCACCCCGAGCGTGCGGGCGAAGTCGAGCGACGGCTCCGAGAGCCCCATGACATGCACCTCCGCGCCCTGGGCGAGGGCGAACCGGGCGGCGAGCAGGCCGATCGTCCCCGGGCCGAGCACCAGCACCCTGGCGTCCGGCCCGAGGGCCGCGCCCTCGACGGCCCGCAGCGCGTTGCCGCCCGGCTCGACCATGGCGCCGGCCACCGCGTCGACCGTGTCCGGCAGCGCGTGCAGTGCCGTGACCGGGACCGGCAGCTGCTCGGCCAGGGCACCGGGCCATCCGCCGCGGATGCCGATCTCGAAGCGGTCCTCGCACACGTGCTGCAGCCCGGTGCGGCAGCGGCGGCACCGGCCGCAGCCGAGCATGGTGTCGCCGGTGACGCGCCGGCCGATCCAGCTCGCGTCGACGCCCTCGCCCACGGCGGAGACGCTCCCGCACCACTCGTGCCCGATGCGCATCGGATATCCGGCCTGGCCCTCGCGCAGGTAGTCCATGTCGCCGGAGAAGAACTCGGCGTCGGTGCCGCACACCCCGGCCCGCTCGACGTCGACGATGACCTGGCCGGCTGCGGGGACCGGCGGCTCGACGTCCTGCACCGCGAACCGGCGCGGGCCGGTGACGACAAACGCTCTCACGTTCAGCCTTCCCCATCGGCGCGCGGCGGGGTACGGCGTGCCGGCCCGCCGGGGCTCTCGCCGCCGGGAGGGCGGCGCGCCCGGACCCGGACCCGTCCGCCTGGTCGTCGCCGCGGCCCCGCCCGCGAATGATTGAATCCCAAACACTAGAGCAACGTTCGGGCAAGTGGAATGAGAGTGCTATGACCGAGCAGCGCAGCTCACAGTGGTATGCCGGGAGCGACCGCAACGCCTACATCCACCGCGCGTGGATGCGCCGGGGGCTGCCGGCGCACTCCTTCGACGGGCGGCCGCACATCGCGATCGCCAACACCGCCTCCGACCTGACCCCGTGCAACTCCCACCTCGACGAGGTGGCCGAGAGCGTCAAACGGGGGATCTGGGAGGCCGGCGGCGTCCCGATGAACCTCCCGGTCGTCTCGCTGGGGGAGACCCTGGTCCGGCCCACCGCCATGCTGTGGCGGAACATGGCCGCGATGGCGGCCGAGGAGATGCTGCGGGCCAACCCCGTCGACGGCGTGGTGCTGCTGGGCGGCTGCGACAAGACCATCCCGTCCCTGCTGATGGCCGCGGCCTCCGTGGACCTGCCCGCCGTGGTCGTCCCGGGCGGCCCCATGCTGACCGGCACGTTCCGGGGGGTCCCCCTGGGCTGCGGCACCGACGTGTGGAAGCTCAGCGAGGAGGTCCGGGCCGGCACGCTGTCGGAGCAGGCGTTCCTGCGCTCGGAGTCCTCGATGATCCGCAGCAGGGGGCACTGCAACACCATGGGGACGGCCTCGACGATGGCCTGCGTCGCCGAGGCGCTGGGGACCACCGTTCCCGGCCTGGCCGGCACCCCGGCCCCCGACAGCCGGCTGCTCGAAGGCGCCCACGACACCGGCCGGCTCGCCGTCGAACTCGTCGCCGAGGGGCGCCGGCCGAGCAACCTGCTCACCCGCGGCTCCTTCCTCAACGCGATCGTGGCGCTGGCCGCCGTCGGGGGGTCCACCAACGCCGTGGTGCACCTGCTGGCTCTCGCCGGCCGCCTCGGGATCGAGCTCTCGCTCGGCGACTTCGACCGCACCGGCGCCGGCGTGCCGCTCCTGGTCGACCTGCAACCGGCGGGCCGCCACCTGATGGAGGACTTCCACCGCGCGGGCGGGCTGCTCGCCGTACTGCGCGAGGTGCGGGACCTGCTGGACCCGGACGCGCTGACGGTGACGGGCCGGCCGCTGGTCGACCACCTGGACGGCGCGCGGATCTGGGACGGCACCGTCATCCGCCGCCGCGCCGAGCCGTTGCGGGCCGAGGCGGGCATCGCCGTGCTGTACGGGAACCTGGCCCCCTCCGGCGCCGTCGTCAAGCCCGCGGCGGCCTCGCCCGAGCTGATGCGCCACCGGGGCAGGGCCGTCGTCTTCGACAGCGTCGAGGACATGCACGCCCGGATCGACGACCCGGACCTCGACGTCGACGCCTCCTCGGTGCTGGTGCTGCGCGGGTGCGGGCCCAGGGGATACCCGGGGATGCCGGAGGTGGCGAACATGCCGCTGCCCGCCAAGCTCCTGGAGCGGGGGGTGCGGGACATGGTGCGGATCTGCGACGGACGGATGAGCGGCACGGCGTACGGGACGGTTGTGCTGCACGTGGCGCCCGAGGCGGCCGCGGGCGGCCCGCTGGGCCTCATCCGGACCGGGGACCACGTGATCCTGGACGTCGAGGCCAGGCGGCTGGAGGTCGACCTCCCCCAGGAGGAGCTGGACCGGCGCCGGCCCTCGCCCGCCATGGTGGCGGCCTTCGCCGCGCCCGCGCGGGGCTGGGAGCGTCTCTACGTCGACCACGTGATGCAGGCCGACCAGGGCGCTGACCTGGACTTCCTCGTCGGTTCCAGCGGACACGAGGTCTCGCGCGAGTCCCACTGACCGCGGGCGGAGCGGCGGCGCGCTCCGCCCGCGGTGATCGCCGGGTCCGTGGCCGGGGCCGGACGTCAGACCTTGACTGTTCCGCGGTGGTCCTCGCGCCGCTGGGCGGCGAGTTCCCTGTGCAGCTTCTCGCCTTCGATGTCGAGGTCGGGCAGGGCCCGCTCCAGGGCGCGCGGCAGCCACCAGGCCTCGCGGCCGAGCAGCGACATCACCGCCGGCACCAGGGCCATGCGGACGACGAACGCGTCGATGAGCACCCCGACGGCCAGCGCGAAGCCCATGGATTTGATGATCGGGTCGTGCATGAACACGAACCCGCCGAACACGGCGGTCATGATCAGCGCGGCGGCGGTGACGACGCGGGCGTTGTGGCCCATGCCGTTGACGGTGGCCTGCTGGGCGGTGTCGCCGTGGACGAAGTCCTCGCGCATGCGGGAGACGAGGAAGACCTCGTAATCCATGGCCAGGCCGAACAGGATGCCGATGAGGAGGATCGGCAGGAAGCTGACCAGGGGTCCGGGGACGTCGATGCCGAGCAGATCGGCCAGGTGGCCCTGCTGGAAGATGGCCACGGTGATGCCGAACGTGGCGCCGACGGTGAGCAGGAAGCCCAGCGCCGCCTTGAAGGGCACCAGCAGGGAGCGGAACACCAGCATGAGCAGCAGGATCGACAGGCCGACCACGAGCAGGAGGTAGACGGGCATCGCGCCGGCGAGTTTGGCGGAGATGTCGATGCCGATGGCGGTGACTCCGGACAGGGCGATGTCGGCGCCCCGGACGCCGGCCACGCGCTCCCGGATGGAGCGCACGGCCTCCTCGGTGGCCGCGTCGGTGGGGCCGGCCTTGGGGATGACGGTCAGCAGCACGGTCGTGCCCTGCTGGTTGGCCTGCGGCGGGGAGACGGCGAGCACGCCGGGGGTGCCCTGGATCAACTGCGCGGCCTGCTTGGCGGCCGCGCCGGTGGCCTGGGCGTCGTCGCCGGAGACGACGGCGATCAGCCGGCCGTTGAAGCCGGGCCCGAATCCCTCGCTGATCAGGTCGTAGGCCTCGCGGGCCGCGGAGCCGGAGGAGGCGGTGCCGGCGTCGGGCAGTGCCAGGCGCATGTCCTGGACGGGCAAAGCCAGCGCGCCCAGCCCCAGGACGCCGGCCAGCAGGACCGGGACGCGCAGGCGGGTGACGGTCCGGCCCCAGCGGAAGCCGAACCCCTCGCGCCCGGGTCCGGACGCCCGCCCGCCGCGCTGCCCGCGCGGCAGCACCCGGGTGCCGGCGAAGCCGAGGAAGGCGGGCAGCAGGGTGAGGGCGACTAGGACGGCCACCGCGATGGTGGCCGCCGCGGCCAGGCCCATGACGCTCAGGAAGGGGATGCCGACCACGGCGAGGCCGGCCAGGGCGATGACGACGGTGGCGCCGGCGAAGACGACGGCCGAACCCGCGGTGCCGGTCGCACGCCCGGCGGCCTCCTCCGCCTCCATGCCCTCGGCGAGGTACTGGCGGTAGCGGGAGGTGATGAACAGCGAGTAGTCGATCCCGACGGCCAGCCCCAGCATCAGCGCCAGGATGGGCGCGGTGGCGGTCAGCTCGACCACGCCGCTGAGGGCGAACAGCCCGGCCATCCCGGCCGCGACACCGATCAGCGCGTTGAGCAGCGTCATGCCGGCGGCCACCAGGGAGCCGAAGGTGATGACGAGGACCACCGCGGCGACCAGGACACCGAGCGCCTCGGTGGAGCCGATCTCCACCTCGGCCTTCATGATCTCACCGCCGTGCTCGACCCGGAGCCCCCGCACGGAGGAGCCGACCCGCTCGTACGCCGCCCGCTGGGCGTCGGTGACATCGTCGGCGGCGGTGGCGAACTGGACCTGGACCAGCGCGTAGCGGCCGTCCGGTGAGACGGCGCCGACCTGGAAGGGGTCCATGGCGGCGATCACGCCGGGGACCCCGGCGGCCTCCCGCACGACCGGCGCGACCGCGGGGGCGTCGAGTTTCCGCCCCTCGGGCGCCGCGATGACGATGGTGCCGGTGGTGCCGCCGGCCTGCGGGAACTGCCGCCGCAGGGAGTCGAGCGCCCGCTGGGACTCGGTGCCGGGCATCGTGAAGTTGTCGGTGGTGGGGCCCATGAAGGCGGCGGCCGCCCCACCGAGCAGGGCGAGCAGGATCAGCCAGACGGCGAGGACACGTCCTCGGCGGCGGAAGGAGGACCGGCCGAGCCGGTACAGCACAGAAGCCATGACAGTGGTTGTCTTTTCTCGAAGGTTCAGCGGGGTTCGCGGGCGAGTGTCCGCAGGGCGCCGCGGATCAGCTCGGTACGCAGGTCCTCATCCGTCACCTGCACGTCGCTGGCGCTGGTGACGAAGACGGCTCCCACGACCATGTAGGCGGCGACCAGGTCCCCGGGCTCGGTCGAACCGCCCGCCAGCGCCACCAGCAGCCGATCGGTGACGGCGGGGATGGCGCCCAGCGCCGGATGGCTGGTCATCGCGGGAACGTCCTGGAACAGGATCTTGAGCTCACGCCGGAAACGCATGGCCAGATCGACGAAACCGGTGACGGCCGTTTCGGCGGCCCGATCTCCGTCCAGGCCGGAGAGCCGGGCGTCCAGCGCGGCCAGCCCCTCGCCGGCCGGGGTCAGCAGCTCGGTGAGGATCGCGTCCTTGCCGGCGAAGTGATACAGCAAGGACGCCTTCGAGCAGCCCACGACCTGGGCGATGTCGTGCAGCGACGTGCCCTTGTAACCGCCCGTCGCGAACAGCTGCAACGCCGATTCCAGGATGTGGCCGCGCAGGGCGGAAGCGGGACGTGGCATGTCCTCACAATAACTGTCCGATCGGTCAGTCCTGACCGATCGGACAGGATTGAGGTGTGGCCTTCCTCACAGCCGAGGCCGGCCGGGCGGCCGGCGAGTGTCGCCGGCCGCCCGGGACGGCTCGGCGCCGGCGCCCGGTACGATCCGCGTTCCGGTCCGATCCCTTCTGGCGGCGGTGGCCGTCTTATGGTCATGGACACGTGTCGGCGCGGGCGGAGGTAGCCGTGGTGGAGGACCGAGGCAGTGGCGGTCTGGCGGAGGAAGCGGCTGTGGCGGGCGCCGCGGTGGCCGGTGACGAGGAGGCGGCTGTGGTGGGCGCCGCGGTGGCCGGTGACGAGGGGGCGTTCGGAGCGCTCGCCGAGTCCGTCCGCCGGGAGCTGCGGGTGCACTGCTACCGCATGCTCGGCTCCTACGACGAGGCTGAGGACATCGTTCAGGAGACGTTCCTGCGGGCGTGGCGCCGCCGGGAGACCTACGAGGGGCGGTCGACGTTCCGGGCCTGGCTGTACAAGATCGCGACGAACGCGTGCCTGGACGTGATCGACCGGAACAGGCGGCGGGCGGCCCCCTACCAGGTTCCGCCGCTGGTCGATCCGGGCGCGCCGGTGCGGCCGCCCGCTTACGTGCCGTGGTTGCAGCCGGTCCCGGACCGGCTGCTGGAGCCGGCCGCCGACAGTGTCGAGGGGCCGGAGTCGGCGGCGGTCGCGCGCGAGACGATCGAGCTCGCCTTCCTGGTGGCGATCCAGCACCTGCCCGCCCGGCAGCGGGCCGTGTTGATCACCAGGGACGTGCTGGGCTGGCCGGCCGCCGAGACGGCCGCGCTGCTGGGCACCAGCCTGGCGTCGGTGAAGAGCGCGTTGCAGCGGGCGCGGGCGACGCTGAAGCAGCACCTGCCGCAGCGGCGCGAGGACTGGGCGCCGCCGGCCGAGCCGAGCGCGGACGAGCGCGCGCTGTTGCGGCGCTACGTCCAGGCGCATGAGCGGGCCGATCTGGGCGCGCTCGCCGGGATGCTCGCCGAGGACGTGCAGATGACGATGCCGCCGCAGCCGGCGTGGCTGGTCGGGCGGAGCGCGCTGCTGGCCTTCAGCGGACAGGTCTTCGACGCCGGTTCGGAGTGGTTTCACGGGCGCTGGCGCAGCGTCGTCACCGGCGCGAATCTGCAGCCCGCGGTGGCGCACTACGTCGAACGCCCCACGGCGGGCGAGATCAGGGACCCGGCCGGACGGTTCCACGGCCAGGTGCTGGACGTGCTGCGGATCGACGGCGGCCGGATCACCGCGATCACGTCGTTCGAACCGCGCTGCTTCGCGGCGTTCGGCCTGCCCCCGGTCCTGCCGTGAGCGCGGGATTCCGGCGCCGCGAAGTGGTCCTGGCCTGCGGTGAGGTCCGCGACTACGACGCGGCCGCCTGGCGCGACGCGCTCGTCCGGGTGCAGGGTGCGGGGGTCGAGCTCGAAACGGTCAGCGGCGCCCGCCGGCGCTTCGGCCACGGCGCGGTGCTGTGCCTGGCCGGTCTTCCGCTGCGCGCGCTGCGCAATCCGGGGCCAGGGCTGGTCACGCTGATCGCGATAAGCCGGGACCGGACCGATTCCTTCTCCGCCGAGGTGCCGTCATACAGCCAAGAACACGTCACAACGCCTGAAACGGAGCAGCAACCATGTCTACCACCGGGGAAAAGACGGTCGCGGTGAACGCGTCGCTCCTCTCCAAGGACGGAACCGAGATCGCGTTCGAGCGGCTCGGCGCCGGGCCCGCGGTCATCCTCGTGTCCTCGGCACTGGCCGACCGCTCCGACGCCCGTAAGCTCGCCGGCCTGCTCGCCCAGCACTTCACCGTGATCAACTACGACCGGCGGGGCCGGGGCGCCAGCGGCGACGCCACCGGGTACGCGGTCGAACGCGAGGTCGAGGACATCGCGGCCCTGATCGACGAGGTCGGGGGGCCGGCGTCGGTGTTCGGGAGCTCATCGGGGGCGGTGCTGGCGCTGCGTGCCGCGGCGGCCGGGCTCGACATCGAGAAACTGGTGCTCTACGAGCCGCCGTTCGTGATCGGCGACGACGGCTCCGGCCCGCCCGAGGACTACGCCCGGCATCTCGACGCGCTGCTGGCCGCCGGCCGGCGCGGTGACGCGGTCAAATACTTCATGACCGAGGCACAGGGCATGCCCGCGTTCATGGTGACCATGATGCGGCTGATGCCGGGTGTGTGGTCGAGCCTCAAGGCGCTGGCGCACACGCTGCCCTACGACGCCGCGGTGATGGGCGAGACCCAGCGGGGCAGGCCGCTGGAGGCCGGCCGATGGGCGGCCGCGGAAGCGCCGGCCCTGGTGCTGACCGGCGGCAGGAGCCCGGCCGGATTCCACAGTGCCGCACGGGCGCTGGCCGACATCCTGCCCGGCGCCGAGCACCGTACCCTGCCCGGTCTCAACCACGGCGCGGTGGTCATGGCCCCCGGAAAGCTCGCGCCCGCGCTCGTGGAATTCCTGTACGGCTGAGCCGGGCACCGATCCCTTTCCGGGCGCCGTGCCGTCATACAAGCAGATCCGACAACATCGAAGCGGACAGGAGACACTCATGTCGAACAAGCAGGACACCGCGATGGCCGCGCTCGACCGGCTCGCCGGCACCTGGGAGGTAAGCGGCGAGGCGACCGGCCAGGTCACCTACTCCTGGCTGGCAGGCGGTCACTTCCTCAAGCAGGAAGTCGACATCCGGCAGGCCGGCCAGGACATCGTCGGCATCGAGATCATCGGCCGGGAGAGGCTGTTCGGCGCCGAGGAACCGAGCAAGGACATCAAGTCCCGGTTCTACGGCAGCCAGGGCGAGACTCTCGACTACGTCTACGAGATCGACGGCGACACGCTCACCATCTGGGGCGGGGAGAAAGGCTCGCCCGCCTACTACCGCGCGGTGTTCAGCTCCGACGGCGACACCCTGTCCGGGGACTGGATCTGGCCCGGCGGCGGCTACCACGCCGAACAGCGCCGCATCCGATGAACGCGCCCGGGGCGAGCGGCCTGTCCCGGGCTCCGGTGGTCACGCTGGTGACGGCCGGGCCGTCGGACGGGGACGCCGCGGGGTCCGGGTTCAGCGGTCGTTGACGGGCTGGTCGTCCTGGTAGACGTCGGGGATGCTGTCGTGGTCGCGATCGGCGGTCTCGATCTCGTGGATGCGCCGGTAGGCGCGGTTGCGCAGGCGGAGGATCACCGTCGCGGCCAGCGCCGCGAGCAGGGAGCCGGCCAGGACCGCCACCTTGACGTGCTCGCCGCGGCCGGTGCCGGCTCCGAAGGCCAGCTCCCCGACGAGCAGGGACACGGTGAACCCGATGCCCCCCAGGACCGCCAGCCCGGCGACATCGACCCAGGCCAGGTTCTCGTCCAGGTCGGCGCGGGTGAAGCGGGCCACCAGCCAGGTGGCGGCCATGATCCCGATAGGTTTGCCGACGATGAGCCCCGCGACGACGCCGATCGCGACCGGGTCGGCCAGCGCGGTGGCCGGCCCGCTCGGGCCGCCCAGGGCGACGCCGGCCGACAGGAAGGCGAAGACCGGGACGGCCACCCCGGCCGAGATCGGCCGGAAGCGGTGCTCGAAGTGCTCGGCCAGGCCGGGACCGGCCTGCGGGCCGCCGGCCTGCTCGCTGCGGGCGACCGGTACGGCGAAGCCCAGCAGCACACCGGCGACGGTGGCGTGCACCCCGGAGGCGTGCACCAGCGCCCAGACGGCGGCGGCCAGCGGCAGCAGCAGCCACCACGAGCGCACCCGCCGCTGGACCAGCCAGGTGAAGGCCGCCAGCGGCACCAGCGCGCCCAGCAGCGGCAGCGGAGACAGGTGCGCGGTGTAGAACACGGCGATGATCGCGATGGCCAGCAGGTCGTCGACCACGGCCAAGGTGAGCAGGAACGTGCGCAGCGCCGACGGCAGATACCGGCCGATGACCGCGAGCACGGCCAGCGCGAACGCGATGTCGGTGGCGGTGGGGATGGCCCACCCCTTCGCCCCGTCCCCGCCGGCGCCGAGGACGACCGCCAGGTACAGCACGGCGGGGACGATCACGCCGCCGAGCGCGGCCGCGACCGGTACCGCGGCCCGGCGCACATCGCGCAGGTCACCGGCGACGAACTCGCGTTTGAGCTCCAGCCCGGCGACGAAGAAGAAGATCGCCAGAAGGCCGTCGGCGGCCCAGGCCGCCAGGTCCAGATCCAGATGCAGCGCCGCGGGCCCGACCCGCACCGCGCGCAGCGCCTCGTAGGAGCCCGACCACGGCGAGTTCGCCCACACCATCGCCAGCACCGCCCCGGCCAGCAGCAGAGCCCCGCCGATGGTCTCCTTGCGGAGGATGTCGGCGATGCGGCGGGCCTCGGGCCACGAGCCGCGGCTGAACAGGCGAGGCGGGTTGGCGGTCACGGGCGCTTCCTTCCGGGGTCGGGTCAACCGTCGCCGACCAGACTTCCCGGCACACCACCACCCACCCTACCGGCGAGCCCGGCGTTCCCGGCCGTCGGGTCCGCCCGGGCGGACCCGACGGAGCGTCAAAAAAAAGCGAACACAAAAAATAGAAATGGGGGGGGGGGACCACAAAAAAGAAACAAGAAAAAAAAAAA
>NZ_JBSFPS010000267.1:0-13485 GCF_053588315.1 Streptosporangium sp. NPDC003464
ACGGCTACCACGGCCCGTCGATGGCCGCCCCCGGCTACGACCTGTACTACCTCAACGTCCTGGCCGGACCCGCCCCCACGCGGTCCATGGCCTTCCGCGACGACCCCCAGCACGCCTGGATCCGCGCCTCCTGGGCGGGGCAGGCGATCGACTCCCGCGTGTCGCGCCGTGTCGCGGACGCCCGGGCCGGATCCCTCGGAGGCACTTCATGAGGCTCACCACGGCGCAGGCGCTCGTGCGCTTCCTGGCCAACCAATGGACCGAACGCGACGGCGCCGAACACCGCCTGATCCCCGCCGTCCTCGGCATCTTCGGCCACGGCAACGTCGCCGGCCTCGGCCAGGCCCTGGCCGAACAGGGCGCCGGCAGCCACGCCGCACTGCCCTACCACCCGGCCCGCAACGAACAGGCAATGGTCCACACCGCCGTCGGCTACGCCCGCACCCGCCACCGCCTGTCCACCCTGGCCTGCACCACCTCCATCGGCCCCGGCGCCACCAACCTCGTCACCGGCGCCGCCCTGGCCACCATCAACCGCCTGCCCGTCCTGCTGCTGCCCGGTGACGTCTTCGCCACCCGGGTCGCCAATCCGGTGCTGCAGGAACTGGAGGACCCCCGCTCCTACGACGTGACCGTCAACGACACCCTCCGCCCGGTCAGCCGATTCTTCGACCGGATCAACCGGCCCGAGCAACTGCCCTCGGCGCTGCTGGCCGCGATGCGGGTGCTGACCGACCCCGCCGAGACCGGCGCGGTCACCCTCGCCCTGCCCCAGGACGTCCAGGCCGAGGCCCACGACTGGCCCGCGGAGCTGTTCGCCCGCCGCCTGTGGCACGTGCCCCGCCCCGTCCCCGAACCCGCCGCGCTGGCCCGCGCCCTGACCCTGCTGCGCACCTGCCGGCGGCCGCTGATCATCGCCGGCGGCGGCGTCAAACACAGCGACGCCTGCGCCGAGCTGGCCGCCTTCGCCGCCCGCCACCGCATCCCGGTCGCCGAGACCCAGGCCGGCAAGGGCGCCCTGCCCCACGACCACCCCCACGCCGTCGGCGCCATCGGGCACACCGGCACCGCCGCCGCCAACGCCCTGGCCCGCGAGGCCGACCTGGTCATCGGCGTCGGCACCCGCTACAGCGACTTCACCACCGCCTCCCGCACCCTGTTCGGGCAGGCGAGATTCCTCAACATCAACATCGCCGCCTTCGACGCCGTCAAACACGCGGCGCAGACGCTCGTCGCCGACGCCCGCCAGGCCCTGCACGCGCTGAGCGGGCAGCTGGACGGCTGGAGCGCCGGCCCCGGCTGGAGCGCCCGCGCCACCCAGCTCACCACCGCCTGGCAGGCCCGCACCGCAGAGCTGACCGCCGGTGACGCGCTCACCCAGCCGGTGCTGCTGGAGACCCTCAACCAGTGCGCCCAGCCGTCGGACGTGGTGGTCAACGCCGCCGGATCGATGCCCGGGGACCTGCACAAACTATGGCGTGCCGGCGGCCCCGACCAATACCACGTCGAGTACGGCTACTCCTGCATGGGCTACGAGATCGCCGGCGGCCTCGGTGTGAAACTCGCCGCCCCCGACCGGGAGGTGTTCGTGCTGGTCGGCGACGGCTCCTACCTGATGATGGCCCAGGAGATCGTCACCGCCGTGCAGGAGGGCGTCAAACTCATCGTGATCGTGGTCGACAACCACGGCTATGCCTCCATCGGCGACCTCAGCGAGTCGGTCGGCGCCCGCCGGCTGGGCACCGCCCACCGCGCGCGCGGCGCCACCGGCGAGCTGGACGGCCCGTTCCTGCCGGTGGACCTGGCCGCCAACGCCGCCAGCCTCGGCGCCGACGTGTCGCGCGCCGACAGCCGCCCGGCGCTGCGGGAGGCGCTGGCCGCCGCCCGCGCCTCCACCCGCACCACGGTCGTCTGCGTCGAGACCGTTCCCGGCCCCGGCCCGGACACCACCGCCTGGTGGGACGTCCCCGTCGCCGAGACCTCGGGGCTGGCCGAGGTCAGGGCGGCACGCCGGCACTACGAGCAGGCCAAACGCGACCAGCAGCCCTACCTCTGATGGGGTGGACGCTGGCGTTCGCCGCGGTGGCGGTCCTCTTCGTGCTGGTCAGCGGGGCCAACGACGGGGCCACGCTCATCGGCCTCGGCCTCCGGTTCCCCCGCTCCCCGGGATGGGCGGTCGCCGCGCTTCCGGTGGCGGTGCTCTTCGCGGTGCCGTACCTGCTGGGGATCACGGTCGCGCGGACCTTCACCGAGCGGCTGGCGGGGCTCGGGACGAGCGGCGGCGCGGCGGCGTTCCTGGCGGGGGTGGCGATCGCGGTGGCCGTGGTCGCGGTCCTGACCGGCAGGGGGCTGCCCACCAGCCTGACGCTCGCGGTGATCGGCGGCATAAGCGGCGCGGGGATCGGTGCCGGGCTCCCGGTGTCGTGGTCGGGCCTGACGGCCGTCCTGGCGGTCGGGGCCGGCGCGCCCCTGGCCGGGCTGGTCCTGGGCTACCTGCTGGGGAACGTGTCACACCGGGTGCCGTCCCACCGCCGGATGTCCCGGCTCGTGCTCGCCGCCCACCTGCTGGCCTACGCGGCCCAGTGCGTGGCGTACGCGCTGAACGACGGCCAGAAGATGATCGCGGTGGTGAGCGTCGCGGTCGGTGTGGGCCGTCACGGGCTGGGCGGCGTCGGCCCCGTCGAGGTGCCGCCGGCGTGGATGGCCGTCCTCACGGCGGTCTTCCTCGCCGGCGCCCTGACCAGCCTGGCGCCCGTCGGGGAGCGGCTGGGCCGCGGCCTGGTCATCACCCGGCCGCTGCACATCGTCTCGGCCGAGGCGGCGGCCACCGGCGCCGTCCTCGGCAGCTCGGCCCTGGGGAGCCCGGTGAGCATGACCCAGTCGATCACGGCCGGGGTCGTCGGCGTGGCGGCGAGTGAGGGAGCCAGGAGGGTGCGATGGCAGGGCGTCGTGAACATGGGCACGGCATGGGTGGTCACGCTGCCGTCGTCGATGGCGCTGGGCTGCCTGGCCGGACTCGCACTGAGGCTGCTGTGAGCGGCGCCGACGGCCGCGCCCGGCGGTTCGCGCGGGCCTGGGACGACCTGCGCGGCCGGTCCGGACGGCGGGTCGTCGACCTGGTCCGCGGCCAGGTCGCCGTCGCCCGGGCCGGGGCCGTGCTGGCCCGCTCGACCGCGTCCGGCGCGGTCGGGCGATCGGCCGCGCGCGCCCAGATGGCCGAGGTGGAGCACGAGGGCGACGCGGCGCGGGCCGAGCTGGTGCGCGTCCTGCGGCGGGTGCTGGCGACCCCCATCGACCGGGAGGACCTGTTCAGACTCTCCCGCTCGGTCGACGACGTGCTGGACCACCTGCGCGACTACGTGCGTGAGACCGACCTGTTCGGGCCGGAGGACCTCGGCTTCGCCGTCGAGCCGCTGCAGGCGGTGATCGACGGTCTCGACGAGCTGGAGAACGCCGTCCTGAAGATGATCGACGACCCCGGTTCGGTCACCGTGGCCGTGCTGTCGACGCGCAAGTCCTGCAGCCGGGTCCGCCAGCTCTACCAGATCCGGCTCACCGAGCTGTTCACCGGGCCGCTGGAGATGGACACCCTGCGCCGGCGCGAGCTGCTGTCGCGTCTCGACGCGGTGGGCCGGCGGCTGGGCGAGGCCGCCGACGCGCTCGCCGACGCGATGCTCAAGCGGAGCCACTGATGTCCGAGCGGAGCCACCGACGTTCAAGTGGAGCCCCTGACGCCCGGCGGAGCCGCTGATGTCCGAGCGGAGCCACTGAGGAAGCTGACGGACCACGCGCCGCGCCGGTCCGTGTGAACCCCCCGAAGGAAGTACCCATGGCTGTTCTCACCAAGGCGGAGACTCCGCCACCTCCGCCGAGGCGGCGCAGACTGGTCTACCGGCTCCGCGTACTGCGCCACGACCCGACCGCCGCACTCGGATTGATCCTCGTCATCCTGCTCGCCTACCTCGTCGTGGCGCCGCTGGTCGCGGTGCTGTCGGACGCCTTCCGCCTGCAGTACGGCGACGAGGTGCACGCCGGGCAGCGACCGGGCGAATGGACCGGCTACTACCTGTGGCGGGTGTTCCGGTCCCAGATCAGCGGCCTGCTGTTCTGGGAGCCGCTGCTCAACACCCTGGTGATCGCGGTGGGCACCACGCTGTTCGCACTGGTCGTCGGGGGCGGCATGGCCTGGCTGGTGACCAGGACCAACGTGCCGGGGCGCAGATGGCTCGCCGGCGCCCTGGTGGTCCCCTACATGCTGCCGTCGTGGACCTTCTCCCTGGCCTGGCTGTCGCTGTTCAAGAACGAGCGGGCCGCCGGGCAGGTCGGATTCCTGCAGGCCCAGGGGATCAGGACCCCCGACTGGCTCGCCTACGGCGCGGTACCGATCATCATCACCCTGGGACTGCACTACTACCCGTTCGTGCTGCTCCTGGTCGGAAACGCGCTGCGCCGCATCGACGCGCAGCTGGAGGACTCCGCGCGGATCCTCGGCGCCCCGCAGCGGACCGTCATCCGGCGGATCGTGGTGCCGCTGATGCTCCCGGCGCTGTCCTCGGCCGTGCTGCTGGTGGTCGGCCGGGTGCTCGGCACGTTCGGCACGCCCTACGTGCTCGGCCTGCCGGCCGACTACCGGGTGCTGTCCACCGGGCTGTTCCAGTCGATCCGGGACCGCAGCACCGGCGTGGCGTCCGTGCTCGCCGCCGTCATCGTGATCATCGGGGTGCTGATCGTCTTCACCGACACCCGGCTGATGCGTGAGCACCGCCGCTTCGTCACAGTGGGCGGCAAGGGCGCGATGGACCGGCTGGGCGACCTGCGCCGCTGGCGCTGGCCCCTGTTCGGGCTGGGCCTGGTGGTCTTCGCGGTGAGCGTTCTGGTCCCGGTGTTCACGCTGCTGCTGTCGACGGTCACCCGCACGCCGCTGGACCTGTCCACCTTCACCCTCGACTACTGGCTCGCCGAGCGGCTGCCCGGAGCGGTCGGCTTCCCGCACGGTGTCCTGCGCGGCTCCGAGCTGTGGACGGCGGCGTGGAACTCGCTGCGCATCGTCGGCCTGGCCTCGCTGATCTGCGCGGTCGCCGGCCTGCTGATCGGCTACGTCGTGGTGCGCGGGACGGCTCCACGCGTCGCCGGGTTCCTCCGCCAGGTCTCCTTCCTGCCCTACCTCATCCCCGGCATCGCGTTCGCGGCCGCCTCGCTGTCGCTGTTCGCCGTCGCCCGGGGGCCCCTCCCCGCGCTGTACGGGACGACCTTCCTGCTGATCCTGGTGATGGCCGTGACGCACCTGCCCTACAGCTCGCGCTCGGGCATCGCGGCGATGATGCAGCTCGGCCGCGAGCCGGAGGAGGCCGCGCAGATCGCCGGGGCCTCCTGGTGGCAGCGGATGCGGCGGATCATCTTCCCGATCCAGAAGGGCGCCCTCGTCACCGGGATCGTGCTGCCGTTCATCTCCGGGCTCAAAGAGCTCAGCATCGTCATCATGCTGACCACCACCGGGACGCAGCTCCTCACGACCCTGTCGATCGGCCTCGTGGACTACGGATACACCCAGCTCGCCAACGCGGTCGTGCTCGTGATCGCCTTGGTCTCCTTCACCATGACCTACCTGACGCAGCGTCTGACCAACAGCAGCCTGGCGTCCGGCCTAGGAGGATAGATGCCGAACATCACCCTGAGCGGAGTCGCCAAGAGCTACGGCGGTGGCGACCACGCCGTGAAGAACCTCGACCTGACCGTCCCCGACGGCGCGTTCATGTGCCTGCTGGGCCCCTCGGGCTGCGGCAAGACGACCACGCTGCGGATGATCGCCGGGCTTGAGCAGCCGAGTGCGGGCACCATCGCCGTCGGCGACAGGGTCCTCGACTCCGTCGAGCGCGGCCTCTACGTCCCGCCGGAGAGACGCGGCATGGGGCTGGTCTTCCAGAACTACGCGCTCTGGCCCCACCTGTCGGTGCGCGAGAACGTCGAGTTCGGCCTGCGGATGCGCAAGGTGCCCGGCCCCGAGCGGCGGGCCAGGGCGGAGGCGGCGCTGAGGATGGTCCACGTCGACGCCGCCATGGACCGCTACCCCTCCCAGCTCTCCGGCGGCCAGCAGCAGCGCGTCGCGCTGGCCAGGATGCTGGCGATCAACCCCACGGTGCTGCTGCTCGACGAGCCGCTGTCCAACCTCGACGCCCGGCTCCGCCTGGAGATGCGCGCCGAGCTCAAACGCATCCACGAGGAGTCCGGCGCGACGATCGTCTTCGTCACCCACGACCAGCTGGAGGCGCTCACGATGGCCACCGACGTCGCGGTCATGAACGAGGGCGAGCTGCAGCAGCTCGCCGCCCCGATGGAGATGTACGCCAGACCCGCCAACCGGTTCGTCGCCGAGTTCGTCGGCAGCCCGCCGATGGCGATCATCGACGTCGGCTCCTCCCGCACCGGCCTGGCCGGCTCGCTGCTCCGCTCCGTCGAGGCCCGCGCCGCGCGGTGCGCCCCCGCCGCCGTCGGCATCCGGCCCGAGGCGCTGCGCCTGGGCGCGCCGTCCGGCTCCGCCTGGCGCGAGGAGGCCGTGGTCGAGGCGGTGCTGCCGGCCGGTTCCTCCTGGACCGTACGGCTGCGCGTCCTGGACACCGAGCTGTACGCGCTCTCCTACACGCCGGTCGAGGCGGTCCCCGGTGAGGTGCTGACCTGCTGGACCGACCAGATGCACCTGTTCGGCGCGGACGGCGTCCGGATCTCCTCCTGGGACCGGACGGAGGTCGGCGCGTGATCCGGCCCAGGGCGTTGCTGCTGGACTTCGGCGGGGTGATCGTGGAGACCGTCAAACGCCCGTCGTGGGCGGCCGAGCTCGCCGCGGAGGTGCACGAGCTCCTCGGCAGGGCCGGCTTCCACGGCCTCGGCCTCGACGAGGTGGAGAGCGACATCCGGGCCGGCGCGCGCGCCGACAAGTACTGGAAGGACTCCGCCTCCCGGCGGCCCGCCCCGGAGGAGATGACGCACCGCGGGTTCTGGGCCGACTTCGTCGCGGGCGACTGGCCGGACCAGGCCCGCTCGCTGGTGACCGCCGAGGCGACACCGCTCTGCAGGCGGATGGGCGAGCTGCGCAGCGGCCGCGACATCCGGCCCGGGACGCAGGAGCTCCTGGACGCCTGCTGGGCGCACGGTGTCACGCCCGCCGTCGTCAGCAACGCCCTGTGCGGGGCCGTCCACCGCGATCACATGGCCCGCAACGGCCTCGACCGTCAGGTGGCGGTGCAGGTCTACAGCGACGAGGTCGGCGTCCGCAAGCCCAACCCGGAGATGATCTGGATCGCCTGCCGGGCGCTGGGCGTCGACCCCGCGGAGACCTGGTACGTCGGCGACAACTACGACCGTGACGTGGTCTGCGGGGCCCGCGCCCGGGTGGGGGCAACCGTCCTGATGGTCTCCCGGAGCACCGGCGAGATCCCCTACAAGGTGCGCCAGAACCCTCAGGCGACAGTCGAGGATCCCCGCGGCCTTCTGAACCTCCTGGAGGAGACATGGACCTGAGCGTCTCGCGCGAACTGGCCGCCATCGCGGTCGAGGCGGCCAGAGCGGTCGGCGACCAGCTCAGGGACGCCTTCCGCTCCCGGCCCGAGGTGAAGACCAAACGCGACTTCCACGACCCGGTGACCGAGCACGACAAGGCCGCCGAGGAGCGCATCCGCGAGGTCCTGGACCGCCTGTGCCCGGGCAGCGTCGTGGAGGGGGAGGAGGACGGGGTCCGGGGGGAGGGCGACATCCGCTGGTACGTCGACCCCATCGACGGCACCGCGAACTTCGCCGCCGGCCTGCCGTTCTTCTGCACCTCCATCGGGGCGGTGGCGGGCGGAAAGGTGGTGGCGGGCACCGTCTACGACCCCGTCCGCGACGACGAGTTCACCGCCTCGCTCGACGGAGCCTTCTGCAACGGCGCGCCGATCCGCAGCTCCGGCGCGCGCACGGACCGGGAGGCGGTGCTGCTGTCGAGCTACCCCACACCGCGCGACCTGGCCGCGGACGGCGAGGCGGCGCTGCGGCGCTTCGCCCGGATGGTCGGCGCCTTCGCCACCACGCGCCGACCGGGGAGCGCGGCGCTGAAGCTGGCGCACATCGCCGCCGGCTGGTCCGACGTCGCCTACGGCACGCACGTCAACGCCTGGGACGTGGCGGCCGGTTCGCTCCTGGTGGAGCAGGCCGGGGGCGTCTACATCCCGCTGTCCGGCGACGTCCTCACGCCCGGCGGCTATCTCGCCTGCGTGGGCGGCTTCGACCTCACCGGCTCCGTGATGGCCGAGGTCTCCACGGCGGGGGGCACCCGGTGATCCGCTGGATCGTCACCGACCTGGACGGGACGCTCGTCGGACGGGACCTGGCCATGGTGCCCTCCAGCCGGGACGCGCTGCGCCGCTTCCGCGCCGCGGGCGGAGAGGTCGTCATCGCGACCGGGCGCATGGAGACGTCGGCCCTGCGCTACTACGACGAGCTGGGCCTGTCCGGGGCGGCGATCCTCTACAACGGCGCCCGGACCGTGGACCTCGGCACCGGAGCCGTGCTGCGCTCCCGCCACCTGCCGTCGGACGCCTGGAAGGCGCTGCTGGAGCTGTTCGACGGGCTCCCGCGGGGCGTCCACCCGGTGGCGTTCTCCGGCGGGGAGGCGCTGGCCGTCCATGACGCGCCCGAGCTGCGGGACTACGCCCGGCGCGACGGGATCACGCTGCGCGATCCGGGCGACTGGTCGGCGCTGCCGCCCGGTGAGATCACCAAGTGCATGCTGATCGGCGACCCGCTGCCCGTCCTGGACATCCCGGGGACGGTCACCGTCCGCTCCGAGGCCACCTACCTGGAAGTGCTGCCCGAGGGCGCCACCAAGGGCACGGCGCTGCGCGAGCTGGCGGCCTCCCGCGGCGTGCCGCTGGAGCAGGTCGCGGCCATCGGCGACAACCCCAACGACATCGACATGATCACGACCGCCGGGCTCGGGGCCGCGGTCGGCGACGGCCACCCGGAGGTCCGGGCGGCGGCCGGCGTCGTGGTCGGCGCCTGCGCGGACGGAGCCGTCGCCGACCTGGTGGAGCTGGTCCTGTCCCGGGCCGGGGGCGAGGCGCCCGCATAGCGGAGGGGACCGGTCCCGCCGTCCAGGGGAGCGAGCGCGCCCCGGGACGGCGGCGCCCGCGGGCCGGTCCGCTCCGGCCGGAGCCCCCGGGCTCAGCGCAGGGCGTTGCGGATCTGGGCCGAGGCGTCGCGCAGGTAGTCGATGAAGGAACGCAGCGCCGGGTTGGGGTTGGTCGGGCGGGTGGCGGCGCCGATCCTGCGGTAGAGGCGCGGCCCGTCCAGCCGGCACACCTGGATGCCCGCGGCGCCCTGCGCGCCGAGGCTGGGCACCAGTGCCACCCCCAGCCCGGCCTTGACCAGTCCCAGCGTGACCTCGTAGTGGTCGCTGCGACAGCGGATCATCGGGTTGAACCCCTCCAGCGCGCTGGCCCGCTCCAGCACCGAGACCGGGGTGTCGGTGCCGTAGGTGGTGATCCACGGCTCGTCGGACAGGTCGGCGAGCCGTACTCGCTGCCGCTGCCCGGCGGGGTGGCCCGGCGGCACGACCAGCAGCTGCGGCTCGTCGAACAGGTGGGTGACCTCGACCCCCTCCGGCGGCTTCCACGGGTCGAGCGCGTGCTCGAAGACCACCAGCACGTCGAGCGCGCCACGCTCCAGGTCGGGCAGGAGCTCGTGCGGCTGGCCGAGCACCAGGTCGAGCTCCACGGCGGGGTGGCGGGCGGTGAAGGTCGACAGCGCCAGCGGCAGCAGCCGGTAGCCCGCGGAGGCGAAGAACCCGATCCGTAGCTGCCCGGCATCGGCCCGGGCCTGCGCCAGCAGGTCCTTCTCGGCGGCCTCGATGATGTCGAGCACCTCCTGCGCCCGGGTCGCGAGCCGCCGCCCGGCCGCGGTCAGCCGCAGGCTCTGCGCGCCCCGCTCGACCAGGCCGACCCCCGCCTCCTCCTCCAGCCTGGACAGCTGGTGGGACACGGCGGACGGCGAGAGCCGCAGGGTGCGCGCGGCTCCCGCGATGCTCCCCGTCCGGAAGACCTCCCGAAGCACCCGCAGGCGGTGACTGCTCAGCACCGTTCCAGTATCGGTGCAATCCGGACAGCCCGGGTCAGGGGGCCGCGCCGGCCTGCCGTACGGCCTGCGCCCACTGGTCGCGGCGGATCTCGGGGTCCAGCAGGGCGCAGTCGCCGCACTTGCCGCCGCCGGGCACACGGTAGTAGAGGCAGCAGCTGTGCCGGACGAAGAAATGACGGCCGGGGGCCGGCTCGGCCAGCTCGCCCGCCCCCTCCAGGACCCCGAGGGCCAGCAGCTCACGGGTGAGCGGGGCGGCCCGGGAGACGGCGTCCGGCCGCTCGCGCGCGATGGCCGACAGGGTCCCGGCCAGGGCGGAGGCCGCGTTGCCCCACAGCAGCCCCGGGGCGACCCCGGTGATCTCCTGCACGGCCTCGGCCAGCGGTCCGAGCAGCTCGGTCACCACGTTGCGGTGGATCAGCCCGGCGGCCCGGCCGGGGTCGGCGATCTCCCAGCCGGCCGGACGGGGCGCCCACAGCGGGAGCGGGCCGCCGGCGACGGGCCGCCAGCGGACGCCGGCGGGGGCGAGGTCGGGCAGCACGGCCCGGACGGAGGCCGCGCCGACGACCGGTGACCAGAGCCGGGCGGCCAGCCCCTGGAACAGGATCGAGGCGGCGACTCTCGCCTCGCCGGTGCCCAGCAGCCGCCCGACGTCGCGGATCCGGGCACGCAGGGCGCCGACGTCGGCGTAGAGCGCGGTGAGCGGGCGCCAGGCCGGGTCGGTCTCCTGCGCGGGGTCCGTCGAGACGGCGAAGAACGGGCCGATGGCCGAGACGTCGGCCATCGTCCCGGCGACCACGCGGGTCTCGGCCGGGCGCAGGCCCGGTGACCGCCGGGCCGCCGGCCGCCCGGCCCAGCCGGCGAGCTCGGCCAGCGAGGCGAACCAGTGCCCCTCGCCGTCGAAGGCCGCCTCGTAGCCGTCGCCGGTCGCCTCCACGGCCAGGTCCGCCGGGCCCGAGGTGACGGTCCGCCACCCCTGCCCGGCCAGGCAGCGCGTCAGCGGCGGCAGCCGGAGGCCGTCGGCCGTCAGGCGCGCGGTGCCGGCCGGTCCGCCGTGAGGCATGCGGGCGCCCTTCTCTCCCGGGAGGATCGGCCCCGTTCCGTGAGGCGATCGGTGTTCCCGGCCATGTTCGCACACCCGCGCCCGGTGCGGCCCGGCGTGCCCGCGGGGACGGGCGAGGGTCAGGTCAGGGCCGCCGGGGCGGAGGGCGTGCGGCGGACGGCCAGGTCGACGATGTCCCCGGCGGTGCTGGTGGCGGTGAGCGCGGCGGCGAACAGGATGATCTGGTTGAGGATCTTGAGGAAGGCCAGCAGCGCGACGGCGCCGGCCACGACCTGGTAGGCGGGGTTGGCCGCGGTGAGCTCCAGATAGAACTGGCCGAGGGTTTTGAGGACCTCCAGGCCGAGGCTGACCGACAGCGCGGGCCCGAGGACCCGGCGCAGCGGCAGCCGCAGCCGCGGGGGCGCGGTCAGCAGGGCGGCCGCCAGCAGGGTGTTCACCCCGAAGCCGAGCAGGAACGCGACCGCGGACGTCAGCCACCGGGCCGGGGCGTCGTCGACGCCCACGGTGTGCACCAGCAGCCAGTCGAGCAGCGCCTCGGCGGCGAAGGCGACCGCGAGCGAGGCCGACAGCAGGGCTCCGAGCCCGGCCAGCACGCCCAGGTCGATGAGCTGGCGCAGCAGGAAACGGCCCGGATACTCCTCGATCCGCCAGATCGCCCTGATCGCCGAGCGCAGGGTGTCCATCCAGAACAGGCCGGTGACCGGCATGCCGACGAGGGCGACCAGCCCGGCCGTGCTCCGGGCGTCGCGCAGCGCCTGCACGTCGAGGCGGGGGAAGTTGTCGGTGAGATAGCGCTGCACCGTGCGTATCACCTGCGGATCGTCCAGGACGTGCCCGATGATCGCGAAGCTCAGCAGGGCGAGCGCGAACAGCGCGAAGAACGAGTAATAGGTGAGAGCGGCCGACAGCCGTCCACCGTCCGCCTGGTCGTAGCGCACGCCTGCGCGGGCCAGGTGGTCCAGCCAGCGGTGGCGGTGGCGGGCCCGGGTCCACGACGCCGTGACCCGCCCAGTGAATCCGGTGACCGTCATGCACCGGTCACTACCCGGAGTCCGCCGGGCTACCACCGGTGCCGGCCGCGGGTGGCGGCGGCTGCGGCCGGCCCGCCGGCGGGCTCCCCGGGAGCGGCTCCGGCGCTCAGTCGATCTCCGCGCGCCCCAGCCGCCAGTAGCCCATGAACGCCACCGACGAGCGGTCGACCCCGGCCTCCTGCACGAGGTGGCGGCGGAGCAGCTTGACCACGCCCGCCTCGCCGGCCAGCCAGGCGTACAGGCCCTCGCGGCCGGAGGGCTGGGGGACCTCCCACAGGATCTCCGCGTCGACGTCGACGTCCTCCAGCGGATCGGCGGCCTCGCCGCCCGCCGGGGTGATCCCGGCGACGGCCTCGCGGACGGCCGGGACGAGCAGTTCGCCGTGGCGGGCCCCCTCGCGGGGCAGCTAGGTGACCTCCACACCCGGCCGTACGTCGAGGGGGAGCGCGTCGGCGCGCTCCGGCACCTCCAGCAGGACGGTGGCCCGCACGTCGCCGGAGAGGCTCTCGGCGATGGCGGCGATGGCGGGGGCGGCCGTCTCGTCACCGGCCAGCAGCAGGCGCGTGGCCCCGGCCGGCGGGGCCCATTCCTGGCCGCCGGTGGGCCCGGGGCAGGCCGCGTTGGGGCCGACGACCACGGCCCGGTGCCCGGGGGCGGCATGGGTCGCCCAGCGGGAGGCGGGGCCGGCGTCGCCGTGCAGCACGAAGTCGATGTCGAGCTCGCACCGGCGCGGCCGTACGGCCCGCACGGTGTAGGTGCGGATCGGGTTGCGCAGCTCCGACGGGAGCGCCCGCCACCGCTGGTACCAGTCGGCCCCGTCGCCGAGGGGGGTGAAGCCGCCGTCGGGCAGCGGGAGGATCAGCTTGATCCGCTGGTCGAACCCGTTGTCGGCGAAGGCCGACAGCTCCTCGCCGCCGAAGGTCACCCGGAGGAAGCTCGGGCTGAGCCGCAGTGTCCGCAGGACCCGGACGTGGAAGGCGCAGTAGGGGAGGATCTCCTCCACGCGCTCTACGGTCTGCTCACTGACGGCTGTCATCTCGTGCTGCCTCCGCTCGGAAAGGTCGTCGTGAGCAACTTAGCTTTGCCTAACCTTATTAATCAAGCCGGGCGGTCGCGCCGGCCGTGCTCTCGGCGCGCTCACCTGGTCCGGACGAGTACGGCCGCCGGCCGGCCTTGACGCCCGCGGGGCGTGCCGGACCCGCGCCACCCGCGGCCGTACCCCTGGAGGGGCCTTGGCCTCGGCGAGGCTGGCGAAGACCGTGCCGTCGAGCTCAGCGCAGGGGCCACAGG
>NZ_JBSFPS010000268.1:0-13474 GCF_053588315.1 Streptosporangium sp. NPDC003464
CGCCGGGGCCTTCTCGCTGTCACCGCAGCGTCCTACCATCGTGGTGGGTTGATTCACCCCCGCGCAGGGGCCGGGGCCGGGGCCGCGGCGGCCGCCCCGGCCGACCGGGGCCGCCCGGCGTCATCCGGAGGCGGCCGAGCGGTACAGGTCAGCGGTGTAGTAGGTGGCGGGGTCGGGCGATTCGGTCAGCTTACCCATGGTGACGAAGATGTCGGCCAGGCCCTTGTACCAGCCGGCGACCGATCCGTCCTCGGTCAGCCTGGCCAGCTCGGCGGTAGGAAGGATCTTGGTGACGGCGGAGGCGCCCTTGAACTGCTCGGCGGGGGCCTTGACGAACGCCGCGGTGAGCTGCTCGGCCTCGGCGGTGTGGGCCGCGACCCAGTCGTTGGCCTCCTGGATGACCTTGAGCACCTTGGTGACCGTCGCCGGGCCGTCCTTGACCAGGTCGTTGCGGGCGACGAAGGAGCTGGGGAAGCTGAGCTCGGGGTAGTAGTCCTCACTCTTGGTCAGCTCGACCAGGTCGGGGGCGTTCTTCCTGATGGTGTCGATCAGCGGGTACCAGATGGCCGCGGCGTCGATCTGCCCGGAGGAGAAGGCGGTGACCACCGTGCTCGGGTCCATGTTGACCTTCTCGACGTCCTTGCCGGTCAGTCCCGCCTTCTTGAGCGCGAGCTCCAGGATCATGTCGCCGGAGGTCCCCTCGGGCACGCCGATCCGCCTGCCCTTCAGCCCCGCGACGGAGGTGATGCCGGAATCGGCGTGGGTGATGACGCGGTCGGCCTGGCCGAGCATGTTGGGCGCGATGATGCGGGCTCTGCCGCTGGCCGGCAGCCAGGCCGCGCCGGAGCCGATGTAGCCGAAGTCGATGTCACCGGAGCCGAGGGCCTGGATCTGCAGGGGACCGTTGGTGAAGACCTTCAGCTCGGGCTCCAGGCCGTGCTTGGCCCACAGTCCCTGCTTGTCGGCCGCGGCGAGTACGGCGGCGCCGGAGAAGTCGGCGATGTAGCCGAAACGCACCTTCTCCGCCCCCGCTCCGTCGGCGGACGAGCCGCAGGCGGCGACGGGGAGCACAAGGGCCAGCACGGCGGTGAGGACCGTGGCCAGCCTGCGGGGACGCCTCATGGTGAGGTCCTTTCCAGGGGGGCGGGCTGATGGTAGACGGAGTGCCAGACCTGCCCGCGGAGCTCGGCGAACTCCGCCGACAGCCGGATCTCCTCCGTGCGCGGGTAGGGGAGGTCCACCTCGATGACGCGGTGGACGCGGCCGGGGCGGGCGGCCATGACGATCACCCGGTTGGCCAGGTAGACCGCCTCGTCCACGTCGTGGGTGATGAACAGCACCGTGCGCCGTTCCCGGCTCCAGGTGTCCAGGAGCCGGTCCTGGAGCTGCACCCGGGTGAGCGCGTCCAGGGCGCCGAAGGGCTCGTCCATCAGCAGGATGGTGGGGTCGACCGCGTAGGCGCGGGCGATGGCGCAGCGCTGCTTCATGCCGCCCGACAGCGTCTTGGGGAGCGCGTCGGCGAAGTCGGTGAGCCCGACCACGTCGATGAAGTACTGTGCTCTGGCGCGCCGCTCGGCCGCGCCGACTCCGGCGATCTTCAGACCGAACTCGACGTTCTTGCGGACGCTCATCCAGGGGAAGAGCGCGTACTGCTGGAAGATCACTCCGCGCTGCGGGCTCGGTCCGCGCACCGGGACCCCGTCGACCAGCACCGAGCCCTCGGCGGGCTCCAGCAGGCCGGCCGCGACGTTCATCAGCGTGCTCTTGCCGCAGCCCGAAGGCCCGACGACGGTGACGAACTCGCCGTCGGCGATGTCCAGATCGACGCGGTCGAGCGCGGCGAAGTCGCTTCCGCCGAGGTCGAACCGGTGCGAGATCCCGCGGAACTCGATCTTGGGAGCCACCGCGTTCACCTCCGTTCCTGCCAGCTCGTCAGGCGACGTTCCGCGAGCAGCAGGGCGCGGTCCATGACGAGCCCGACGAGGCCGATGACGATCAGTTGGACGAAGATCGTGGGAAGGTCGTAGTAGAGCTGGGCCTGCTGCATCCGGTAGCCCAGCCCCTCCTGCGCGGCGATCAGCTCGGCGGCGACCACCGTGGCCCAGGAGGCGCCCAGGCCGATGCGCATGCCCACGAGGATGAACGGGGTGGAGGCCGGCACCACGACCCCGGTGAAGACCGTGCGGTCCCTGGCGCCGAGCACCCGGGCGGCGTTGATCAGGGTGGAGTCGACCGAGACCACCCCCTGGAAGGTGGAGACCACCGACGACAGGAACGAGGCCAGGAAGATCACGAAGATCTTGGGGGTCTCCCCGATGCCCATGAGCACGATGGCGAGCGGGATGATCGCCAGTGGCGGCACCATGCGGAAGAACTGCAGCCAGGGCTCGACCAGCCCGCGCACGGGCCGGTACCAGCCCATCAGGAACCCGACCGGTACGGCCAGCGCCACGCCGAGCACGAAACCGGTCAGGACCCGGCGCAGGCTGGCCAGCAGATCACCGGGCAGCGTGCCGTCGCCGATCGACTGCACGGCGCGCTCGACGACCGCGACCGGCCCGGGGAAGCCCTGGATCCCGCTGCCCGCCAGGACCACCCACACCAGCAGCCCCAGGATGCCCGACCCCGCGGTGAGCGCCAGCGTCGAGCGGGTCCCGCCCCCGCTCCGCCCCGCCTCGGGCGAGGTCCGCGCGGCGGACCGCTTCTGCACGGCGGTCATCTCAGGCCACCTCGTCGGCGACGCCGTCGACGTCGGGGGCGCGCTCCCCGCCGATGTCGGCCATGTAGCTCATCCAGGTGTAGGCGGGGTCACCGCGGCGCAGCAGCTCCTGATAGAGCCGCGCCGTCAGGTCGCGCCGCACTCCGGCGTAGGCGGGCGCCTCGTAGACGTTGTGCAGCTCGTGCGGGTCGGCCTCCAGGTCGTAGAGCTCGTGCACGCTCTCGGGGTTGAACACCAGCTTGTGGCCGCGGTCCCTGAGCATGCGCTGGGAGTAGGGGAAGTGGTGGCCGTGGAACTCGGCGACCACCTGTGACCGCCCGTCCACCCGCTCCCCGTTGACCAGCGGGAGCAGGCTCCGGCCGTCGCAGGGCTCCTGCGGGGGCAGCCCGGCCAGGTCGAGGACCGTCGGGTTGAGGTCGATCAGCGTGGCGAACTCGTCGACGACCTGCGGCGGCGCGCCGGGGACGCGGACGATGCCGGGGATGCGGTAGATGTCCTCATACATCGCCGGCCCCTTGTCGTTGAGCCGGTGGGCGCCGGTGAACTCGCCGTGGTCGGCGGTGAACACCACCGCGGTCTCCTCCCACAGGCCCAGCTCTCGCAGCGCGCCGAGCAGGCGGCCGACCTGGTCGTCGATCATCGTGACGTAGCCCCAGTAGACCGCGATCAGTTTGCGCCAGGCGTCGGCGTCGAAGTGGTCGGCCGACCAGTATTCGGCGTAGCGGCGCTGCACGTCCGGCTTGCCGGCGAAGGTCTCGGCCATCGAGGCGGGCAGCGGCACCAGCTCGGGGTCGTACATGTCGTAGTACTCGTCGGGGATCAGGTACGGCAGGTGCGGGCCGTACCAGTGGCAGGAGAGCACGAAGCGGCGGCCGCCGTCGTGGAAGTCGCGGGCGTAGCGTTCCAGCAGCTCCAGCGTGCGGTCGGTCAGGAACGCCTCGACGGTCGCCTCGGCCGGCTGCCCGAGCCGGCCGGCGATCAGGTGGCCGCGTCCGGAGTCGTTGGGCGCCCGGCCGAAGACGGCCTCGCGCACCGCGAAGGGCGGATGGCCGTGCTCCTTGAGCCAGCGCTCGTAGGAGGGGTGGTGGAAGGGGTTGAGCGCGCCCGGCAGGTGTTCGCCGTCCATGTCGTAGAACTCGGGGCCGCGCTCACGGCCGATGTGCCACTTGCCGACGTGGCCCAGGTTGTAGCCTGCGGCCAGCAGCGGCGCCGACAGGACGGGGTGGCCGTCGGCGACCTCGTCGCGGGCGCCGCCGTTGCGCTCGGGGTTGACCAGCAGACCGTGCCTGAAGGGGTGCAGGCCGGTGAACAGCGACGCCCGCGCGGGGGTGCAGATCGCCGTCGGCGTGTAGAAGCGGTCGAAGCGGGCGCCCTCCGCGGCCAGACCGTCCAGTGCCGGCGTGCGCGCCACGGGGTTGCCATAGCAGCCGAGGGTGTCGACCCGATGCTGGTCTGTCATCAGGAAGAGGACGTTGCGTGGGGTGGTCACACTCTCTCCGATCATCATTTATTCCCAAGGCTTTACATTAATGACCGGGAAAGGGTGCGGCAAGAGGCAGGACATGATCCTTTGCAGCGACCGTCCACCCGGATGGCACCTGCTCAGCCCGGGGCGGACCCGCCCGAAGAGACGCACGGCGGCCCGGGGCGGGGGCGTGGATCTTCCGGAGGGTGGCGGAAATCAGCCGCTGGCGGGGCGCAGATGCGCGGGGATCGTGGGCTCCTCGTGGAGCAGGAGGGCGATGGCGCCCATGGCCGAGGCGTTCACGCCGAGATCGGCGGGTGTCACCTCGATGGCGCGGGAGGAGTTCGGCAGGGAGAGCCGGGCGATCGCGGCGCGGATCGGCTCCAGGACCAGGCTGCCGAGCGAGGCGAGCTCACCGCCCACCACCACGCGCTCGGGATCGAGCTGGACCACGGTGTCGGCCAGGATCCGCCCCAGGTCGGCGGCGGCCGCGGCGATCAGCTCGCACACCTCGGGGACCCGGTCCTGCGCCGCGC
This sequence comes from Streptosporangium sp. NPDC003464, assembly GCF_053588315.1. Taxonomy (NCBI): domain Bacteria; kingdom Bacillati; phylum Actinomycetota; class Actinomycetes; order Streptosporangiales; family Streptosporangiaceae; genus Streptosporangium; species Streptosporangium sp. NPDC003464. The sequence goes on from NZ_JBSFPS010000268.1 coordinate 4,721, forward strand.
CGACCAGCGCGTCGAGGTCGGCGAGGCGGACGCCCCGCGCCGCGCAGGACTCCAGCAGCGCCCGGCCGCCGATACGCCGCTCCAGGCAGCCCCGGCTGCCGCAGTGGCAGGCGGGGCCGTCGGGGTCCAGCGAGACGTGGCCGATCTCCCCCGCCGCGCCGTGCGCGCCCCGCACGAGCCGGCCGCCCACGATGAACCCGCCCCCCACCCCGACCGACCAGCGCACGTAGACCATGTCGTCGACCGACCGGGCCGCGCCCCAGGTGTTCTCGGCCAGCGCCGCCAGCCTGGCGTTGTTGTCGACCGCGACGCGCACGCCGAACTCCCGCTCCAGGCGCTCGGTGACCGGTGTGTAGCGCGCGGGCACGATGCCCGCGGGCAGGGCCGGGTCGTCCATGACCCCGACGAGGCCCAGCCCGATCGCCTCCAGCGCGCCGAGGCGCACCCCCCGCTCCCCGATCACCCGCCGGATCAGCCGCACCGCGGCCTCCGCCTGCTCGGTGACGCCGGCGTCCTCGGGGACGTCCTCCATGCCGGTGGCGATGATCTGGTGCGAGACGTTGGCCACGGCCAGGTGGACCCGGTGGCGGGCCAGGTCGAGGCCGACGAGCTGGCCCGCCTCCGGGCTGAGCGCCACAAGCGTCGCGGGGCGGCCGCGCCCGCGCGCGCCGGAGACGGGCGCCTCGACCTCGACGACCGCGCCCCGCTCGACCATCTCGGAGATGATCGCGAACAGCGTGGTGCGGGACAGGCCGGTACGATTGATCAGCTCGGTACGGCTCAGCGCCCCCGATGAGCGCAGCGCGTCGAGCACCGCCTCCTCGTGCACCCGGCGGAGTCGCTGCAGCGCGTCGGTGGGCCTGGTCATGGAGCCATGATGGCGCCCCCGGACCAATATAGTCAACTCTTCGGAATAAATGACGTCAAGAGGCACCCGGCCTGGGATGCCGGGCCACCGGCTCCCACCCCCTCGATATTTTCCGACCCGTTGATGGAAAGACGCCCGCACTGGCAGCCGGCCGCCCTCCGGGCAGGGAGCGCCCCAGAATCTGGACCACCAGCCGACCCATTTATGTCCGAAGCATTGACGTAATAGGGTGCGGCGCTCACACTCTGGCGTTACCGAGTGCCACATCGGAAGCACGCCCGGCCGGTACCGGGCGGATGCCGCGAAGGAGCCCCCCATGCCGGATGCCCTGTCCCGTCCCCCCTTGCGGCCGCGACGCCGCCCGATCTCCGCCGCCCTGCCTGCCCTGCTCACCGCAGCTCTCCCGGCGCTGCTCGCCGCGACGCTGCTCGCGCCACCGGGCGCCGCACAGGCGTCCGCCACCTCCCCCACCCCGGTCAACCTGGCCCTGGCCGGCACGGCCACCGCCTCCAGCGTCGAACTCGACCGCGACGACTTCGTCGCGGCGCACGTCAACGACGGCGCCCCGGGCACCCGCTGGTCGTCGAAGTATCAGGACGACAACTGGGTGCAGGTCGCGCTGGCCAGGCCGGCCGCGGTCGACCATGTCAAGATCTCCTGGCCCAACGCCTGCGCCCGTGAGTTCGTCCTGCAGACCTCGGCCGACGGCACCACCTGGACCGACGTCGCCGACCTGCGGCGCGACACCTGTCCCCGGACCGACGTCATAGAGGTGAGGTCCAAGGACCCGGTGTCCTTCGTCCGGATGCAGGGACGCCAGCGCTGGGCGGCCTACGGATACTCGGTCTCGGAGTTCGAGATCTGGGACCGCCCGGCCGCGCCGCCCGAGCCGACGCTCGGCCTGCTGCCCGAGCCGGTGTCGGTCCAGGAGCACGGCGGCACGCCGTTCACCCTGCACGCCAACACCCGCATCGTCGCCCTCGGCGACGGCGCGAAGGCGCCGGCGGAGTATCTGGCCGGTGTGCTCCGCCGGTCGACCGGGCACCGCCTGCCCGTCGCCGGCCGGGGATGGGGACCCGCGCCGATCGTCATCGACGTCGGGCCGGGGAAGGGGCCCGCCGGTCACGAGGCCGAGGGGTACACGCTCACCGCCACCGCCGACCGCGTCAGGATCGGCGCCGCCACGCCCAACGGCGCGCTCAACGGCGTGCAGACGCTGCGCCAGCTGCTGCCCCAGTGGGTGGAGTCCGACACCGTCGTCGCCGCCGACTGGACGGTGCCCGCGGTGACGATCACCGACTACCCGCGCTTCGAGCACCGCGGCGTGATGCTCGACGTCGCCCGCAGCTTCTACCCCGTGGAGGAGGTCAAGGCCACCATCGACACCGCGGCGCAGTTCAAGATCAACCGCCTCCATCTGCACCTGACCGACGACCAGGGGTGGCGCATCGCGATCGACGACCCGCGGGACAACCCGTCCGGCATCGACTACGGCCTGCTCACCGGGGTGAGCGGCGCCACCGCGATGACGTACGACGCCAGTGGCCGGCTGATGGGCACCGAGCTGGGCATCACCGGCCACTACACGAAGGCCGACTACGCCGAGATAGTCCGTCACGCCGCCGAGAACGGCATGACGGTGATCCCCGAGATCGACATGCCGGGCCACACCAACGCCGCGCTGCACGCGATCCCGCAGCTCAACACCCCCGGTGCCCGGCCACGGCCGCAACCGGGGCAGGCGACCGTGCCGCACAACGGCACCGGCTCGGTCGGCTACTCGTCGTTCGACGCCGGCAGCGACGTGACGTACGAGTTCGTCAGGCACGTCCTCACCCAGATCGCCGAGATGACCCCGGGGCCGTATCTGCACATCGGTGGTGACGAGGCGCATGTCACCGACCACGCCGACTACACGACGATGGTCGACGCGTTCACGCGGGACGTCGCCTCCCTCGGCAAGACCGTCGTCGGCTGGAACGAATACGCCGGGACCGCGCTCCCGCAGGGCAAGGCCGTCGTCCAGTTCTGGAACGGCAACCGCAGCGCCGTGGCCGCGGCGGTGAACAACCGCGGCGCCAAGGTGATCCTCTCCCCCGCGGCCAACACCTACGTGCCGCAGAAGCAGGACTCCCGCCAGCCTCAGGGCGGCACGTGGGCGTGCGGCGGGCCGTGCGGGCTGGACCGCCACTACAACTGGGATCCCGGCACGTTCGTCCCCGGCATCCAGGAGAGCAGCGTGCTGGGCGTCGAGTCGGCCCTGTGGGGGGAGTTCATCCGGCGCGTCGGGCAGGCGCAGTACTACAGCTTCCCGCGGGTCATCGCCACGGCCGAGGTCGGCTGGAGCCCGCAGTCGCGGCGCGATTACGGCGACTTCACCACGCGCCTGTCCAAGGCCGGCGGCCGGCTGACGGTCCAGGGGACGAACTTCTTCCCCACCGCCGACGTCGCCTGGCGGATGGACGTGCTCGGCGCGCCGACGACCGCCAGGAGCGGCGAGCCGGCCCGGGCCACCTGGACCGTCACCGCTCCGGGACACGCGTCCGGTGACCTCGCGGCCACCGTCACCTGGAGCGACGGGATGGAGGAGGACGTAGCGCTGACGACCGCGCGTCCGGCGAGCATCCCCGGCATGCAGGTCAACGACGCGTTCACCGCGGAGTCCGGACGCGTCTTCGACCAGCCGGGGAAGTACACCGGGACGCTCTCGGTCCGCGTGCCCGGCCGCTCACCGGTCGAAGGGCGGCTGACCGTCACCGTCGGCGACCACGACTGACGGCGATCAGTCCCGTACGGCCCGGCCGGCGGCGGCGGTCAGCACCATGAGGACCGCGACCGCGCCGCCGAGCACCATGACGGCCGACGGGGAGGCGGCGTCCACCACGACACCTCCGAGCAGGGCACCGATGGCGATGGTGGCCTGGAAGGACGAGGTGAACAGGATGGAGGCCGCCTCCGTCGCGTGCGGCGCCGAGGTGGCGAACCAGATCTGCGAGCAGACCGGGACGGCGCCGTAGGCCAGCCCCCACACGACGAGCAGCACGACCGCGCCGATGTCTCCCGTGCCGAGGACCGGCAGCAGCAGGGTCGCGCCGGCGAGCATGCAGCCGCTGGTGATGAAGGTGGCCCGCAGGCGGCGGGTCACCGTCACGCCCGCGACGAAGTTGCCGACGATGCCAGCCACGCCGTACACGAGCAGGAACACGGTGATCAGGTCGGGGCTCACCCCGGTGACCTGCCGAAGGAAAGGGGTCACATAGGTGTAGGTGCCGAAATGGGCCGTCACTATGAGAACCGTCAGAACGAGCCCGACCCGGACGCCGGGACTGCGGAACAGGCCGCCGAGGACCTTCAACCGCGTCACCTGGACGGCGGGCAGCGGCGGCACCAGCACGATCAGCGCGAGGAGCACCCCCAGCGCCAGCACCCCCATGACGACGAAGGCCGTCCGCCAGCCCGCGAGATGCCCGATGAAGGTGCCCGCGGGCACCCCGAGCACGGATCCCAGCGGGACGGCGGAGAAGATCACCGCGGTCGCGGTGCCGGCCTGCCCCGCCGGCACCAGCCGTCCGGCGAGACCGGCGCCGATCGACCAGAAGCCGCCGATGACCAGCCCGACCAGGACCCGGGAGACCACCATGACCCAGTAGGCCGGCGCGGCGGCCGCGAGGAAGTCGGCGACCGCCAGCAGGAGCATCAGGGCGCACAGCATCAGGCGCCGGTCGAGCCGTCCGGTCGCGACGGTGACCACCGGGGCGGCGACCGCGGCCAGGACGCCGGGGACCGTCATCATCAGGCCCGCCGCGCCGTCGGAGACGTCGAAGCTGGACCCGATGGGCGTCAGCAGGCCGATCGGCAGGATCTCGGCGGTGACGATCGAGAAGATCCCCAACATCACCGAGACGACGGCCAGCCAGCCGATCAGTGGTGATCGCGCCGGAGCGGCGGCAGGGGAGGTAGGAGAGGTGATTACGGACATGCGCCCAGTCCAGCAGCCGTCGCAGCCGTCGGCTGGCGGGTTTGAGACCTCACCATGGGGGCCGGACGGCCCGGCTCACCGCCCGCCTCGCACCTTCTGGAGGCGGGCGGAGAGCCGTCCTCACGGACGGATGCCGCGGGCGGATCCGGTTAGGGTGCTCTCATGATCTACGCAGAGACCCCGCTGACCGATGCCGTACGGCGGGCCGTCGCCGAGGTGTGGGGGGTCCGCGGAGAAGGAGAGCGGCTGCACGGGGGCGAGGAGTCCTCGGCCTACCGGCTCGGCGACCACGTGGTGCGGATCGGCCCCCGGTCGTGGGGCACGGCCGAGGCCGAATGGTGCCACGCGATCGGCCTGCACGCCGCCGCCCGGCTGCCCGAGGCGGTGGCGCCGGTGTCCACCCCCGAGGGCACGACCGTCACGCGGGTCGAGGGCCGTCCGGTCTCGCTCTGGCCGTACGTCGAGGGCACCTGGCCCGATCCCGCGCTGCCCGGGCAGCGCGCGCAGGGCGCGCGGCTGCTGGCCCGGCTCCACGAGGCGCTGGCCACCGCCCGCCCCGGGCCCCGCCCTGTCCCCGCCTACCAGGAGTTCGGCCTGTACGGCGTGCCCGGTGTGCCCGCCGCCGCGGGGACGCCCTCGCCGGAGGGGGCTCAGCACCCCGCCGACCTGCCCGAGCTCGCCGACCCCGGGCTCGATCGCTGGCTGGCGGACTTCCACCGCACTCGTCCGAGACGGCACCCGCTGCACGGTGACTACCACACCGGCAACACGCTGGCCCGCGACGGCGTGATCCGGGCCGTGCTCGACTGGGACGAGGCGTTCGTCGGCGCGCCGGAGGTGGAGCTGGCCGCCGCCGCGATCGAATGGGGTGACGACGGGCCGGGCCCCGCCAAGGAGTTCGTCGACGTCTACCTGGAGGCGGGCGGCACCGCCGGGGAGCTCGACGAGGAGACGCTGGCCCAGCTGATCCGCCACAAGCTGCGCAGGGAGGCCGCCTACTTCCACAGGGCCGTCGCCCGTGGTGTGGTGCACGACGAAGAGGACCGCGACTACCACCGGGACCGGGTCGAGCTGTTCCACCGGCTCCGCCCCTGACCGGCCCCGCCCCGGATCCGCTCTACCCCTGACCGGCCCCGCCCCGGACCCGCCCTGCCCCGTCCCGGCGTAGCTCTGCCCCGTCCCGGCGTGGCTCCGGACCGGACCGACGTGGCTCCGGCGACGGTCACGGCCGTCATGGGCCACAGGCGCCCGCCCCGCGGCGGCGTGCCCGGCGCGCCGGCGGCCCGGTCAGCCCTTGCGCATCCGGTAGGCGCGCTGCCGGCAGGCGCGGGAGCAGTAGTCCCGCGGCCGGCCGGTGGCCGCCGGGGCAACCGGCTTACCGCACACCGCACACCGTTTTTCGTCACGACTTTCGTCACTGGTTCCGTCATGGATGAGAGCCTCGATCCCGTCGAGCACCCGCTGCAGGCCGAACTCGAACGGGTCCAGCGGCGCGTCGTACCCCCCCTCCCGGTAGATGCGGCTCAGCGTCGGATACCGGTCCAGGTGCTGGAAGAGCGAGGCGCGGCCCCCCCACCACTCCTCCTCGCCGACACCGGTGCGCCGCTCGGTCCGCTCGGTCCGCACCACCTGCCGGGCGGCGCTCTCGACGAACCCGCCGACGAGGGTCACCACCGCCACCACCTGCGCGGGCGGCAGTCCGGCCCGCGACGCCGCCGCCAGCGCCCGCTCGAAGCCGGCCACGGCGTTGGGCCCGGGCACCTGCCGCGGCTCCGACGACTCGACCAGCCACGGGTGCCGCAGGTGGCGCGCCAGCCCGTCCCGCGCCCACGCCTCCAGCTCCGCCCGCCAGCCTCCCGCGTGATCGGCACCGGAGTCCCCCGGCCCGCCCAGCACCTCGTCGCGCATGAGGGCGACCAGCTCCGACTTGCCCGGCACATGGCGGTAGAGCGACATGGTGGTGAAGCCCAGCCGCTCGGCGACCCGCCGCATGGAGACCGCGGCCAGGCCCTCCGCGTCGGCCAGTTCGATCGCGGCCCGCACGATCCGCTCCAGGCTGAGGCCGCGCCTGGAGCCCGCCCCCCACAGCAGTTCGGTGCTGCGCTCCGGATCCGCCATCTTGACTCCCCTCCCTGTATATGCTGTATACCAGATGTGTACGCCATACACACGAGAGGAAACCTCGATGCTCTTTGTTGACCCGTCGGGTGACGACTCCGGCCCGGGCACCCCGGAGCGGCCGTTCGCCACACTGGAGCGGGCCCGCGCGGCGGCCGCGCCGGGCACCGTGGTCACCCTCAGGGCCGGCACCTACCGCCTCACCGAGCCGTTCCGGCTGGCCGCCGCCGACTCCGGCGTCGTCTACCAGGCCCACGGCTACGGCACCGCCGCCCAGGAGAAGGTCGTGATCAGTGGCGGCCGGAGGATCACCGGCTGGCGCGAGGGCGCCGGCGGCGTCCGCCTGGCCGAGGTCCCCGGCCTGGCCACCCGCCAGCTCTACGTCTCCGGACGCCGCGCCGTACGGGCCGCCGTCCCCTTGGAACACGGCCTGACCAGGACCGAGACCGGTTACGTCACCGACGACCCCGCGCCCGGCTCCTGGCAGGGCGAGGTGGAGTTCGTCTACCGGGGCGCCTACCCCTGGTCCGAGGCCCGCTGCCAGGTGGCGCGGATCTCCGGGGACGGGCGCTTGACCACCGTCACCATGGCGCAGCCCGCCTTCGGCTGGGCGGCGCGGCTCTACCGGTCGGTCATCACCTGGGACGGCCCGGGCGCCGGGGAGTTCAACGGCGTCGACGCCCCGACCTCCGCCGAGAACAGCCCCGCCTTCCTGACCGAGGGCACCTTCGCGCTGAGCGGCGGCGTCCTGCACTACCTGCCGCTCCCCGGCGAGGACCTCGACGACGTGGTGGCGCCGGTGCTGGAGACGCTGCTGCACGCCCGGGACGTGCACGACGTCGCCTTCCGCGGCATCACCTTCGCCGAGGCGACCTGGCTGCGGCCCAGCACGCCGGAGGGGTTCCTGCACTACCACGGCAACGGCTACCACGACGGCGGCCCGCTGCGGACGGTCACCTTCGCCGAGGGCCAGGGGCAGGTCACGATCCCCGGCGACAGTGCGGCCATGCCCGGCAACGTGATCTTCGAGAACGCCTCGCGGGTCACGCTGGAGGGATGCCGGTTCACCCGGCTGGGCGCGGTCGCGCTGGAGTTCCGCGGCGACGGCACGGGCAACGTGCTGCGCGACAGCGTGGTCGACGAGGTGGCCGGCGGAGGCGTGGTGATCGGCGCGGGGGCGCGCCGCCACCGGGTCGAGAACAACCACATCCACCACGTCGGCCGTGACTACCACGGCTCACCGGCCGTCCTGCTGAGCGGCACCCGCGACACCGTCGTGGCGCACAACCAGGTCAACGACGTGCCGCACGCGGGCATCGTGGTCTACGAGGGGCGCGGCGCCCAGGTGCTGAACAACCTGGTGCACGACACGATGCAGGTGCTGGCCGACGGCGGCGGCATCTACCTGTCCGGCAGCCAGGGCACCTCGCACGCCAGCGGCGCGCTGGTCCGCGGCAACGTCGTCCGCGACACGATCACCCCCTACAACTTCGGCCTCTACACCGACTACGGCGCCGCCTGGGTCACGGTCCAGGGCAACCTCGTCCACCGGGCCGACGCCCCGGTGGTGCTGAACGTCTCGCCGCCGCTGGAGCAGGTGGCGTTCCTCGGCAACTTCTGGGACGCCGATCCCGGCGATCCCCCCGCGGGCGTGACGCTGGCCGGCAACACGACGCTGCCGGACGGGGCGCTCGGCGACGATCCGGCGGTCGCCGACATCGTGGCCGGTGCGGGGCGGAGCGAGCCCCTCCGTTCCGTCACTCCGTAACGGCCCGGCCGGCGCGCGTCC
>NZ_JBSFPS010000269.1:0-13417 GCF_053588315.1 Streptosporangium sp. NPDC003464
CGGTTCTTCCGCGGCGCGGCCAAGCTGATCGACACCCCCTGGTCGATCTCGGTGGGGACCGACCTGCGCTTCCCGGAGGTGGAGGGACGGCGGACGGCGGCCGTCCGCCTCACCAACGCCTACGTCAACCGGCTGCACGCCGCGGCGACCACCGACCCCGTGCTCGGCGCCGCCTTCCTCCGCGTCCTCAACCTGATCGACCCGCCCGCCAGGCTCCTGTCCCCCGCCATCGTGCTCCGTGTCCTGCGCGGATCGCTGGGCCGTCCGGCGCCGGCCAGGGCGGACGCGACGCCGGTGGCCGACGTCCGGGCCTGACCCCGGCCTCCGGATCTCGCATCGCCACAATTCCGGAGAAGTCGTGACATATCCCCCACGAGGTCCGCGGCAGGGCGGGTGGCGGCTCGGCCGAACCCTGTCCGGTGGAGCCGCCGTCCGGGGAAGCCGCCGCGGCCGGTCAGACCACCTCGAAGTCGGCCATCATCGCCATGTCCTCGTGTTCGAGGTTGTGGCAGTGCAGCATGTAGCGGCCCCGGTATCCCTCGAAGCGGACCAGGACGTCGACGACCTCGTAGGGCCGGACGTCGACGGTGTCCTTCCAGCCCGCGTCCGTCGGGGCGGGCGGCCTGCCGCCGCGTGACAGCACCTGGAAACGGGCCAGGTGCACGTGTACGGGGTGGTGGAAGTCGCTGGTGAACCGCCAGACCTCGGTGGTGTTCAGCCGTGGCCTGGCCAGCGGGCTGCCCGGCCGGAACGGCCGCCCGTTGATCGTCCAGGCCGCTCCGCCGCCCTGTCCGGTCCTGCGGAAGTCGAAGGTCCGCGTGGCCACAGCTCCGGACCGGTCAGGGGGCTCGATCCGGGACAGCCGCCTGGGGACCGTGCTGTCGTCCTTCGCCTTCCGGACGACGCGGAAGCGCATCACGTTCCGCGTCTGCCCGGTGCCCAGCGTGTTGACCAGCGTCACCTCCGCGCCGACGGGGTGGTCGGAGAAGTCCACGACCACGTCGAACCGTTCCGCCGGGGCGATGGTGATCGCGTCGTGGGTCACCGGGGCGGCCAGCAGCCCGAGGTCGCTGCCGACCTGGACGAACCTGCCGCCGGGCGTCAGTTCGAGGCGGTAGCGGCGGGCGTTGGAGGCGTTGAGCAGCCGCAGCCGGTAGCGGGCGGCGTCCACCTCCAGAACCGGCCAGGGGGCGCCGTTGACCAGGATCACGTCACCCTCCACGCCTTCCATGAAGTCGTCCTCCACCCCCGCCTTGACCAGCAGGCTCGGGTCCACCTCCGGATAGCGGAACGCGCCGTCCTCCTCGAAGGACCGGTCGCAGATCATCAGCGGCAGGTCCCGTGCGCCCTTCGGCAGCGGCAGCGCGTCGTCCTCGTCGTCGCGGACCAGCAGGAAGCCGGCCAGGCCCCGCCAGACCTGCGGGGCGGTGAAGTCCATCCGGTGGTCGTGGTACCAGAGCGTGGCCGCCCGCTGGTCCAGCGGGTAGAGGTAGTCCCTGGCCCCGGAGTGGAAGGTCCACAGCGACGGGTCATGAGCGGCGTGCGCGCCGGGCGGCGGCCGGAACCCCCTGCCCTCGGCCACCACCAGGTCGGTGGGGTAGCCGTCGGAGCCGGGCGGGGTGACCCCGCCGTGCAGATGCGTGGAGGTGGGCACGGGCAGCTCGTTGCGGACCCGGATGACGGTGGGATCGGCGCGGCGCAGGTCGAAGGTGGGGCCGGGGAAGGTGCCGTCGTAGCCCCAGACCTCCGTCGTCGTGCCCGGGATGATCTCCACCCGGGCCGCCCGCTGGACCACCTCGTAGTGGCCCGGCCGTACGGGAACGGCGGTCCTGGGGACCGGGAGCGGCACGGTGAACGGCGTGGGCGGCGCCAGCGCGCTGGTCAGCGTCTGACCGGCGGTCTCGGCGGTCGACGTCCCGCAGCCGGCGACGGCGAGCCCGGTGCCGCCGAGCAGACCGAGGAAGCCCCGTCGGGAGATCACGCCGCCCCCCGCCAGGTCCAGGCGGTCATCACCGCGGATGCGCCGAAGACGGCCACACCGAGCGGGAAGTGCGCGGCGATGACACGCTCCTGTCCCAGCATGATCTGCAGCGTCTCGGCGGCCACGAGCGCCGCGCTCGCCCCGGTCGGCCACAGCGGGCCCCTTCCCGGCCGCCACAGCAGGATCGCGGACACGAGCTGCAGGTAGAGCATGGCGTGGGTGAACCCGCCGTTGCCGCGGTGCCAGGCGAGCATGTCCACGTCGCCGGTGACGAACAGCCCGGCCAGGGCCGCCTGCCCGAGCACGCCGAGAAGGTGCAGGGTGGCGCCGGCGCGTAACGACCAGACGGTCCAGCCGGGGGCGCGGGTGCGACGGGCGGTGGATGAGACGCTCATGAACGCCATGCTGGCGTGCCCTGCCCGGAAGATCGTCCCCCGTGGGCGGTGCTCCGCCGTACGTCCCGGGACGTACGGCGCGCCGGCGGGGGACGATTGTACGACCACGGATGTACGCACGGCCTCATCCGCCCGCCCGTCGGCCCCGCCGGTCCGGTGTCCTACCGTTTCGGGGATGAAGAGCCGGAAGTTCGACGCGCTGATCACAGTGGCCGTGCTGACGTTGGGCGTCGCGGGCACCTACGGCAGGCTGTCCTCCTCGGGCATGCCCGAGCGCCCCCTGGACGCGCTCGGCCTGTCGTTGCTCGTGCTGCCGGCGCTCTCCCTCGCCTTCCGGCGTACCGCGCCGGTGTGGACCGGGGTGGCCGCGGTGGGGTGCGGCATCGCCTACTACGGCATGCGATATCCGGGGATCTTCGCCGGCGCGCCCGCCCTGATCGCGATCTACACGGCGGCGACCCTTGGGCGGCGGCGCCTGGCGGTCGTGCTCGCCGCGGCGCTGGCCGTGGGTGTCGGCGTCCTCGTCGCGCTGGCCGACACCGACCCGGAGCCCGGCGGCCTCAGCCTGCTCAGCGGCTGGCTGGTGGCGGCGGTGGTGGTCGGCGAGACGGTCCGCAACCGCCGCGCCTACCTGCACGAGGTGGAGCAGCGGGCGGTCGAGGCCGAGCGCACCCGGGACGAGGCGGCGCTGCGCCGGGCGGGCGAGGAGCGGCTGTGGATCGCCCAGGAACTGCATGACACGCTCACCCACGCCATCTCGGTCATCAACATCCAGGCCGCGGCGGCGACGCATCTGCTGGACCGCAGGCCGGAGCAGGCACGTGAGGCACTGGCCGCGATCAGGGACTCCGGCCACGAGGCCATGCGGGAGCTCCGCGCCACACTGGGCGTGCTCCGGCAGGTGGACGCCGAGGACCCCGGGACGGGGCTGGCCCGGCTGCCCCGGCTGGTGGCCAGGGCGGAGGCGGTGGGCCTGCCGGTGAAGGTCACCGTGGTGGGCGAGGCCGGCACGCTCGCGCCGGACGTCGATCGGGCGGCCTACCGCATCGCGCAGGAGGCGTTCACCAACGTGCTGCGCCACGCCGGCCCCGCGTCGATCACGTTGACGACCGAATACCGTCCTGGAACGATCGTGCTCCGGGTGGCGGACGACGGACGGTCGGACGCGACGGCCGCGGGGCAGGGGATGGGGATCATCGGCATGCGGGAGCGCGCGCTGGCCGTGGGCGGGTCACTGACGGCGGGACCGCGCCCGGAGGGCGGGTTCGAGGTCCGGGCCGAGCTGCCGCTGGTGAGCTCGTGATCCGGGTGCTGCTGGCCGACGACCAGCCGTTGATCCGCGCGGGCTTCCGGGCCCTGCTCGACTACGAGGACGACATCGAGGTGATCGGCGAGGCCGGGAACGGCGGCGAGGCCGTCGAGCTCTGCCGGGCGCTGCGGCCGGACGTGGCGCTGCTGGACGTCAGGATGCCCCTGCTCGACGGGATCCAGGCCACCCGGATGATCGGCTCGGACCCCGAGCTGAACGCGGTGCGCGTGGTGATCCTGACCAACTACGCCCTTGACGAGTACGTCTTCGCCGCGCTCCGGGCCGGGGCCGGCGGCTTCCTGGTCAAGGACATCGAGCCTGTCGAACTGCTGCAGGCGGTGCGCGTGGCGGCCCGCGGCGACGCGCTGCTGTCGCCCTCGGTCACCCGGCGGCTGATCGAGGAGTACGTCTCCGCCCCGCCCAGGCCGGTGGCCGGCCCCGGCCTGGAACGGCTGACCGGGCGGGAGCGCGAGGTGCTGGCCCTGGTGGCGGCCGGCATGTCCAACGAGGAGATCGCCGGGCAGCTGGTCATCAGCCACGCCACCGCCAAGACCCACGTCAGCCGTACGATGACCAAGCTCGGCGCCCGCGACCGGGCCCAGCTCGTCGTCTTCGCCTACGAGTCGGGGCTGGTCACTCCGGGAGGCCGCTGAGCCCGGTCGCCCGGATCCCGCCGGAGCGGTCCCGCGTCCCCCGCGGGGCCGGGCCGTCGGGAAGGGCAATGTGGCCCGCGCCGCCAGGGCGGGGAAGACACCCCGCGGTTAAACTCGCGGAAACTCACGGAAAACCCGCGGAGGACGGCGACGTCTCCCGACGAACGGTCTCCGTCACCGCCGGGATTCCGACTCCGTCCCGCTGGCCGGCGGCCGCCTTGCCGGTGCGCGCTGACCGTCCGGGGGAGCCGTGCACAGGATACTCACCCCTTCACAGTGCGACATGAGCGATTACGTGGAGGCGTGCGGCGCTTTTGCCGCGGAAGGCGCGCGGCGTTTCCTCGTCGTAGGTGACAGGGCGCCGGCCGACGCGCTGCGGGCCGCGCTCCGTTCCGGGCACCCGCCCGGCCGTGTCGTGGTCCACCACGCCGCTCCGGGCGCCGGATCCGGCCCGGCCGCCGACGTGGTGGTCGGGCTGGCGGGCTGCGACCGCGGGCGCCTGCAGCGGGCGGTCGGGCGGAATCCACGGGCGCACGTCCTGCACGCCGCCCGGCGTGAGCCCTTCCTCGGCGTGGTCGCCCTGCACAAGAGCGGGACGAACCTGGTCGCCGAACTCGTGCGCGCCATGGGCTACGACGTCTCAGGAGAGGGCACGGGGCCCGCGCCCTACGAGGACGGGCTCTGGGAGAAACACGAGGAGGACCATCTCGCGACCCTGGGGCCGGGCTCGGCGTATGTCGTCCATTCTCTCCCCATGCCCGCGGTGGGCGGCCCGGCACAATATCCGCGCCCCCTCTTCTACGCGTGGTGCGAGAGAGAGTTCCCCGTCGTGTTCCACTATCGGGACCCGCGGGCCGTCCTGCTCTCCCTGATCCGATATCTCCTGAGGCAGGGGGCCGGGAAGAGTTTCACCCGCCTGCCGTTCCACATGATGAACGCCAGGATGTTCGAGCGTCTCCCCACGCCCGAGCGGCGGCTGTCGCACGCGATCCGGAACCTGGGCCCCTATCTGGAGTGGTCGTTCACCGACAACGCGTGGCTGCTCGACCACCCCGACGTCTTCACCACCTCCTACGAAGAGCTCGTGGGCGGCAGGGGCGGCGGTGACGACGGTCTCCGCGAGAACGCCGTCGCCCGGCTGATGGTCCTTCTCGGGGTCTGCGGCGATCCGTCCGCGATAGGGGAGCGGGCCTACAACCCGTCGGCGAGGACGTTCGTCCTGGGCCAGGCCCACCGGTGGAGGGACGAGTTCCCGGAGGAGCTCCTCGGCGAGTTCCAGGAGAGATACTCCACCATTCTCGACCGGTACGGATACGCGGGCCGGTGAGCGGAGGCCAGGGAGGGAGCGACCGTGGAGCTCGGATCGAAGGCGGAGACGCTCGAATGTCTGGCCTCGGCGCTGCGGACGGCCCGGGTGCTGCCGCAGGTCCGCTTCACCGTGGCCGAATGGGAGAGGTCCCCCCACGGCGTGCTCGACCGCATCTTCGAGACCCCCTGGTCGGCCGCTCCCGTGATCGTCCGGAGCAGTTCGCTCGCGGAGGACCGCGAGGACGTCTCCCACGCCGGCGAGTTCCTGTCCGAGCTGGACGTCCTCGGCAGGAGCGCCGTACGCCGGTCGATCACGCGGGTGGCCTGCTCCTACGGCGGCGGCAGCCCGGACGACCAGATCTTCGTCCAGCCCATGCTGCGGGATGTGGCGCTCAGCGGTGTGGCCTTCACCGCCGACCCCACCACGGGCAGCCCGTATTTCGTGATCAACTACGACGACGCCTCGGGGACCACCGACTCGATCACAGCGGGGCGCTCCTGCGAGCCGAAGATCTACCTCCGGCACCGGGAGGCGTCCTCGGCCGCCCCCGTGCCGGAGCTCGCGGGGCTGTTCGAGGCGCTGGGTGAGCTGGAGGGCGTCCTCGGCCCCGACGTCCCGCTGGACGTCGAATTCGCGGTGGACACCGGGGGGCAGGTGTTCGTCCTGCAGGTGCGCAGGCTGGTCTGCGACGTCCTGCCCCCGCCCCGGCGGGCCCGGCTGGCCCAGGAGATCACCGAGGTCGAGTCGGCGATCCGCCGGCTGAGCGGGCCGCACCCCTACCTGTACGGTGACCGCACCCTGCTGGGCGTGATGCCGGACTGGAACCCGGCGGAGGTCGTCGGCGTACGGCCCCGCCCGCTGGCGCTGTCGCTGTACCGGCGGCTGCTGACCGACTCGGTCTGGAGCGCCAGCCGGGACGTCTACGGATACCGCGATCTGTCGGGGTTCCCGCTCCTGATCAGCCTGGCCGGCCAGCCCTACGTCGACGTGCGGGTGAGCCTCAACTCCTTCCTGCCCAAGGATGTCGAGGGGGAGCTGGCCGAGCGCCTGGTCAACCACTACCTGCGGCGGCTCGAGACCGAACCCGAGAACCACGACAAGATCGAGTTCGAGATCCTGCTGAGCTGCTACTCGCTGGACCTGCCGGACAGGCTCATGCGGCTGCGGGAGGAAGGGTTCAGCGCGCAGGAGTGCGGACAGCTCCTGTCCAGCCTGAGGACGTTGACCAACCGCGCCATCGGACCGGACGGCCCCTGGGCCAGGGACCTCGCGCGCCTGTCCGAGCTGGGCCGGCGCTTCCACACCGTGACCGGCTCCGGGCTCTCCGACATCGGCAAGATGCACTGGCTCATGGAGGACTGCAGGCGCTACGGGACGCTCCCGTTCGCCGGGTTGGCGAGGGTGGGATTCATCGCCGTGGAGCTGATGAGGTCACTGCGGACGCTCGACCCGCCGCTGCTCGACGACGCGGAGTTCGAGGCGTTCATGCGGGGGGCGGCCAGCGTGACCTCGGAGCTGAACGCCGATCTCGCGACGCTCGACCGGCGGGACTTCCTGCTGCGCCACGGGCATCTCCGCCCCGGGACCTACGACATCCTCTCCCCCCGTTACGACGAGGCACCGGACCACTATTTCGACTGGGACGCCGAGTGGGGCCGGCCCCACCGCCCTCCCCCGGACCCGGTGCTCTCCGGTGCCCGGGCCGACCGCCTCGACCTGCTCCTGCGGCAGCACGGGATCCGCCTGGGAGCCTACGAGCTGCTGGATTTCGTGCGCGCCGCCATCGACGGCCGCGAGAGGGCGAAATACCTGTTCACCCGGAACCTGAGCGAGATGCTCCGCATCCTCGGCGGCTTCGCCCGGAAGTACGGATACACGCTGGAGGACTGCTCCTACGTCGACGCGGCCGTGATCGGTGATCTCTACGCGTCGAGCGGGGACCCCGGCCGTGTCATCGAGAGCGCCGTCGCGCGCGGGCGCGGATCATACGAGTCGACGCGCGCGATGACACTGCCCTCCCTGATCAGACGCCCCTGCGACGTGTGGGCCTTCGGCCGGGAGCGGGCCGAACCGAATTTCGTGACACAGAAGAGGGCCTCGGGCCGGGTGGTCACACCGGATGACGATCCACGGGACTTCAGGGGCGGAATATTGCTGATCACCGCGGCCGACCCCGGCTACGACTACATCTTCTCCCACGGGATCCAGGCTTTCGTCACGATGTACGGAGGGGCGAACTCCCACATGGCCATCCGCGCGGGGGAGCTGGGCGTGCCCGCGGTGATCGGCGCGGGAGAGGTGCTTTTCCGGAAGTGGTCGCGCGCGACCGGACTGGAGATCGACTGCGCCGCCCGGCAGGTGCGGTGCACGGGGCTGCGGAACAGGTCAGGGCTCTGAGGCCGGCCGCGGACCGGCTCCGGGAGCGCCATGCTCGCAGGCATCGGGAATCGAGGGGATCGCCGTGGCCCACGCCGTCACCATCGCCACTCTGGGACATCTGCCGTCCCGGGACAACCGGCTCGGCCTCCGGTCGCGCGACCAGGAGGTCCTCCCGGAGGCGCTGCGCCGCTTCAGGGACGGGCTCGGCCCGGCGCTGCAGATCCTCAGATCCCTGGCTCCCGTATACCGCGCGGTCTACTGCCCCACCACGCTCAGGCACCTGACCAGTGCCAGAGTGGTCTCCGACCTCTTCGGGATCCCCGCCCCGGTCCCGGACCCCCGGATCAACAACGTCGACTACGGGATCCACAAGGGCAGGCCCCTGGAGGAGACGCCACGCAGGTCCGCCGCCGTCGACGGCCCCTACGAGGGCGGCACGTCCTGGACGCACGTGGCGGGACAGTGGCGTTCCTTCTTCGAGGACCGGCTCAGGAGGCACGACGGGCAGGCCGTGCTCCTGGCCGGTCAGTCGGGGGCGTGCCCGGTGATGATGGCCCACATCTGCGACGACGTGCCGCTGGCCGCCGCCCTGAGCGACCCCCGGCTCGACATCCCGCTCCTCGACGCCCGCGGTCCGGCGCCCTCCGTCTCGGTGTGGACCTACCGGTGGCGCTGACTCCCCGCCGCCGGGGGATCGATCAGCGGCGGACCCGCTGGTTCAGGGGCAGACCCGCTGGTAGGGGAGGTCCCCCGCGTACCGCCGCCACTCCTCGGCGCTGATGGGACGGCCCGCGGGCCGCGCCTTCTCCCGCCGGACGGCACCGGAGGGACCAAGCTGAGCAATCTCGGAGAAAAAGGCTCTGTCCACGGACGGATTGATCGTTCATCGTAGGAGTCGGTCGGCGACGGCGGGCACCGCGTGGGTGCCGTGAGCGTGCGGAGGCAGGCGTGGAGGACTCAGGCATGGCGGACTACGGCGTGACCGGAGCGCGGGTGGACCTGGAGACCACCGTCGACATGCCGCCCGAGCGGCTGTGGGAGCTCATCACGGCCGTGCACCGCATCGGCGAGTGGAGCCCGGAGTGCGAGGAGGGCTCCTGGCTCGGCGACGACGCCCCGGAGCCACGGGAGGGGGTGCGCTTCCAGGGCCGCAACCGCCGGGAGGGGAGGGTCTGGACGGTGACCGGCGTGGTCACCGAGGTGGAGCGCCCGCGCACGTTCGCGTGGGTGATGCTCGACCGCGACGGCGACCCGGAGCGCCCGTCGTCGAGGTGGCGCTACGAGCTGGAGCCGGGAGACTCCCCGGACCGGACCCTGGTCCGTCACAGCTTCGTCCACGGCCCCGGGCAGAGCGGCCTGCGCGAGATGATCCAGAGCAACCCCGAGATCGCCGAGCTCATTCTCGACGTGCGCCTGGGCGAGCTGCGCAAGCACATGACCGAGACCCTCGGCGCGATGACGCGTCAGTGATCACGGCGCCGGCCTGACCGGTGCGGGCCCGGACGCGGACGGCCTCCGGCCGCGCCGGCGGCGCCCGTCGCCGGCCCGGCCTCCGCCGCCGGCGCGGTGCCCGGGCGGGACGCCGCGCCATGGTCCCGCCCGGCCCACCGGCGTCAGGCGCCGCCGACGAGCTCGCGGAAGTCGATGATGTACGGCGGCGGCAGCGGGTCGTCCTCGGTGCCCGGCGCCGGGCTCCGCTCCAGCAGCCGGGTGCCGACCACGCGCCCGGCGAACACCGCGTGCAGCCTGACCCTGCTGCCCGACCGGTTACGGAACCCGTGGGGCACGCCAGGGGGCACCAGGATCACCGCCCCGGGCCCCACCGGCACCCATTCACCGTCGTAGAACGCCTCCGCCTCGCCCTCGTCGATGATGAGAACCTCCTCGTTGGTATGCACATGCACCGGGATGATCTCCTCCGCCGCGAGATGCTCGAAGTTCAGCACCAGGTCCTTGACGTATCTGCCGTCGGCGCGGACCGGGTCGAGCACCAGGGAGTAGCGGGAGCCCGGCTTGTGGTTGTGTGGATCCTCGGGGAACGGGACGTAGTCGAGACGATCGATGACGGTCATGCGTAGAGCATGGCCTCTGACGCTCCGCGCAGGTAGAAGGCACTTTTCCGGAACCGCGTGACCGCGGGGTAACCACCGCCGTGACCGGTGGCGGCGTCGAGGGCCCGCTGCGGCTGCCGGGCCGCGGCCGCATGGGACAAAGGCATCCGCCCCTTTGATCCGCTTCCCATGAGGTTCGCAGGAGGCGATCGAGAGCGGCGAGCTCCGACCCGTCGCCGGCGACGGTACGGCGGGGCCGTGCGGTCGCCCGGCACCATCCGGTCGGGGCCTCCTGGCACCATCCGGTCGGGATCACTTGGCACCATCCGGTTGAGGCCCCGGCGCCATCCGGTCAGGGCCGCCCGGCTCCGCGGACGGCCCCGACCGGCGGGCCTACGTCGTGGCGAGCGCCTCGGTGGGGGCGAGGCGGGA
Source organism: Streptosporangium sp. NPDC003464 (assembly GCF_053588315.1). Classification (NCBI taxonomy): domain Bacteria; kingdom Bacillati; phylum Actinomycetota; class Actinomycetes; order Streptosporangiales; family Streptosporangiaceae; genus Streptosporangium; species Streptosporangium sp. NPDC003464. The sequence goes on from NZ_JBSFPS010000269.1 coordinate 10,510, forward strand.
GGCGCGGATCGCCGGGTAGAGGCCGGCCAGGGTGCCGATGGCCAGGGTGGCGGCGAGGCCGCCGAGCACCGCCCAGGGCGGGACGACCGTCGGCCAGCCCCGGTAGACGGCGTAGCCGGAGGTGACCACGGTGCCCAGCAGCGCGCCGCCGGCCCCGCCGAGAGCGGACAGCAGAAGGGACTCGGCGAGGAACTGGGTGCGGATCTGGCCCCGGGTCGCGCCCAGCGAGCGGCGCAGGCCGATCTCCGCCCGCCGTTCCAGCACCGAGATGACCATGGTGTTGGCCACCCCGACGCCACCGACGAGCAGGGCCACCGCGCCCAGGCCGAGCAGCAGCCCGGTGAACGCCTCGTCGGTGGCCTGCTTGGCGGCGAGCGCGTCCGAGGGACGGGAGACCTGGACCTCGTTGGGCGCCTCCGGGTTGGCGGTGGCGCCGAGCACCGAGCGGACCGACTCCACCTGGGATTCCTCGGAACGGGTGTAGACGGTGGTCGGATGCCCGTCGAAGCCGAGTACGGACTCGGCCGCCGGCCAGCCCACCAGCGCCGCGGTGTCCAGCTCGGGGGCGAGCTGGGCCGGGGCGAGGACGCCGACCACGGTGAACCACTCTCCGCCGATCAGCACCTGCGTGCCGGGCCTGGCCTGGCCGATCCCGAGCCGTTCGGCGGCGGTCGCACCGAGCACCGTCGCCGGGTAGGCGGCCGTGGCGGCGTTGAGCCAGGTGCCGCTCCTGACCTGCGCGCCGACGGCGGCGCTCAGGTCGATGCGGGTGGCGTAGACCGCGATCCCCTTGGTCTCCGCCGCGGGGACCCTGTCCGTGCGATAGACCTTCGCGTCGTCGATGCGGCCGATGGCCGAGACCGACTCCACCGGCCCGATCCGGCCCACCATCGCCTCGGCCTCGACGGGCAGCTGGGCCTGCTCGCCGGACATGGTCGTACCGGGCGTGACGGTGAGCAGGTTGGTGCCGAGCGACGCGAGGGCGCGGTCGAGGTCGGCACGGGAGGAGGCGGAGATGCCGACGACGGCGACCATCGCGGCGATGCCGATGGCGATGCCCAATGCGGAGAGGAAGGCCCGCATCGGGCGGGTGCGCAGGCCCACCGCGCCGACCTTGACCACGTCGCGCGGCCGCATCCGGGCCGGCTGCAGCACGTCGGCGGCCATCAGCCCACCCCTGACGCGGCGGCGTCGCGCCGCACGGAGTCGGCCACCACCCGGCCGTCGCGCATCCGCACCTGGCGGGGCAGGGACGCGGCGATCTCCCGGTCGTGCGTGATGATCACGACGGTGGTGCCGGCGGCGTGCAGCTCCCGCAGGAGCCGCATCACCCCGGCCCCGGAGGCGGAGTCGAGAGCGCCGGTCGGCTCGTCGGCGAGCAGCAGCGGAGGGTCGCCGGCCACGGCCCGCGCGACGGCGACGCGCTGGCGTTCGCCGCCGGACAGCTCGTGCGGCTCGTGGTCCATGCGGTGACCGAGGCCGACCCGCTCCAGCGCCGCCGCGGCGCGACGGCGCCGCTCACCGGCCCGCAGCCCGGAGTACAGGAGCCCGTCGGCCACGTTGTCCAGCGCCGCGGTGCCCGCGGCCAGGTGGAACTGCTGGAAGACGAAGCCGATGTGACCGGCCCGCAGCGCGGACAGCTTGGCGTCGGAGAGCCGGCCCACGTCGTGTCCGCCGATGCGCACGGTGCCCGAGGTGGGCCGGTCGAGGGTGCCGAGCACGTTCAGCATGGTCGACTTGCCGGAGCCGGACGGCCCCACGATGGCGACCAGCTCGCCACCACCGATGTGCAGCGAGACACCGGCGAGCGCGGTGACACCGCCGGGGTAGACCTTCGTCACGTCCGTCAGGGAGATCATTTCGGCATCCCTACAGCCGTGCCCTCGGTGATCCCGTCCCCGGATATCTCCACCCGGCCACCGCTGAAGAGGCCGGTCCGGACGGGGACGTACGTCGACGTGGAGCCCTTGACGACCTCCACCCCGAAGCCGCCCTCCTGCAGCGCCAGCAGCGCGGCGACCGGGACGGTGAGCACGTTCTTCCGCGTGCCGGCGGTGAAGGAGACGTCCACCGAGGCCAGCGCGTAGGCGCCGACGGCCTTCCGGGCGTTCCGGCCCGTGAGCCCGACGACCACCTCGACCTTGGTCTGCGCGTCTCCGCCCTGGCCGTCACCCGGCTCGATCACCGTGGTGACCTCGTCGACGCGGCCCCTGACCGTCGTGTCGTCGGGGAGCGTGACGGTGACCTTGGCCCCCTTCTTGGCCAGCCGCTGGTCGGCGGTGTCGAGCTCCACGGTGACGGCCCTGGTGGTGCCGGTGTAGGCCAGCACCTTGCCACCGGGGGCCGTCAGGTCGCCCTCCCCGGCCTGGAGGCTCTCCACGCGGACGGCGTGGGGAGCGAAGACCACCCGCCCGAGCTCGACGGTGCCCGTCTCCTCCAGCCCCCGGTCCTCCTGCCACCGCATGACCGCCTCCGCCGTGGCGTAGGTGTACTCCTCGTCCACCGTGAACCCGCGGTAGCCGAGCGCCTTCAGGTTCCTCTCCAGCTGTTTGACGTCCGGCCCCTCGACGCCCTGCGACAGCGCGCGGTAGGCGGGCAGCGCGCCGTACATCAGCGTCACCGGCCTGTCGTCCACCTCGTACAGCGCCCTGCCGCGGGTGATCCGGTCCCCGGTGTCGGGCAGGCGGGTGAGCGTGCCCGACAGCCTGCTGGTCGCGGTGGTGGCCGGGCCGTAGCCGAGCTCCCCGTCGGCGCTCTGGGTGTCGACGAGCGTCTGCCGGGTCACCCCGGCGGTCTTCGGCGGCAGCCCGCTCTCCACCGTGCCGCCCGCCGGGCTGCCACCGCCGAGGCCCAGTTTCCGACATCAGAAACACCGAGTGCACGGAGCCCACCATGCAGAAGTTCGACA
>NZ_JBSFPS010000270.1:0-13396 GCF_053588315.1 Streptosporangium sp. NPDC003464
GAGAGCGCCGCCGCCGGCCCCCTCGCCGAGCAGCAGGCAGACGGTCGGGGCGTCGAGCACCATCAGGTCGGCCACCGACCGGGCGATCTCGGCGGGGCCCGGGCCGCTCCGGGCCGTCCGGTCCGGGCGGCCCGCGTCGCGGCGGACCTGACGCCCCCGGCGGCGGACCGTTCCGGCCCGCCGCCGGGGGCGTCAGGAGCCCAGGACCTCCTTGCGCAGGTGGGTCTTGAGGATCTTGCCGCCGGGGTTGCGGGGGAGTTCGCTCTCGCGGACCCAGAACCGGACCGGGACCTTGAAGGCCGCGATCCGCTCGCGCAGGAAGGCCTGCAGCTCCTCGGCGCTCGCCGGGGACGCCAGCCGTACCACCGCGCCGACCTCCTCGCCCAGCTCGTCGTGGGGGATGCCGATCACCGCGACGTCGTCCACCGCCGGATGCTCGAACAGCGCGGCCTCCACCTCGGCGCAGTAGACGTTCTCACCGCCGCGGATGACCATGTCCTTGGCCCGGTCCACGATGAACACGAACCCCTCCTCGTCCACCCGCGCCAGGTCGCCGGTGTGCAGCCAGCCGCCGATGAAGGTCTCGGCGGTGGCCTCGGGGCGGTTCCAGTAGCCGAGGATCACGTTCGGGCCGCGCAGGCAGAGCTCGCCGACCTCGCCGACCGGCAGCTCGTCGCCGAGCGGGTCGGCGATCCTCACCTCGACCACGGGCACCGGCAGGCCGATGCTGTCGGGCTTGGCGAGGTAGTCCACGCCGGCGTTGTTGATGGTCAGCGCGGTGGTCTCGGTCAGGCCGTACCCGTTGGAGGGGGAGCGGCTGGGCAGCAGCTCGGTGATGCGCTCCAGCAGCTTGGGCGGGGCCGGGGCGCCGCCGTACCCGAGGGAGTTGAGGCTGGAGATGTCGAACTTGCCCAGGTCGGGGTGGGACAGCAGCTGCCACACGTTGGTGGGCACGCCGCTGAACGTGGTGACCCGCTCCCGCTCGATCAGCTCCAGGGCCCGTCCGGCGTCCCACTTGTACATCAGCACCAGGCCGCTGCCGGTGAACATGGTGGTGGTCATCACGGCGAAGCAGCCGGTGACGTGGAAGAGCGGCACGGTGAGCAGGGTGACGCGGCGCCTGCCGGCCGACTCCGCCGGGTCCTGGCCCGCCCGCACCACGCTGCGCAGCAGGCTGTAGGCGACGGTCATGGGGGACTGGCCGAGGTTGCGGTGGCTGCCGAGGGCGCCCTTGGGGCGGCCGGTGGTGCCCGAGGTGTAGAAGATCGTGGCCGGGTCCTCCGGGGAGAGCTCGACCGGCGGCAGCGTCACGCCGGCCTCCACCGGGCCCAGCACGTCCTCGAACGCGCGGGCGCCCTCGGGCACCTCGCCCCGGGCCACGATCAGGGACTGTGCCAGGCCGGCGAGCTTGGCGGCGCGCTCGCCGTCGGCGATCAGCACCTTCGCCCCGGAGTCCGACAGCCCGTACTCCAGCTCCTGCGCGGTCCACCAGGCGTTGAGCGGCACGGCCACCGCCCCGGCGGCCAGCGCGGCGGAGAAGGCGATCACCCACTCCGGGTAGTTGCGCATGGCGATGGCGACCCGGTCGCCCTTGACCACGCCGTACTCCTCCACCAGGCGCCGTGCCAGTGTCGCCGCCCGCCGGAAGTGCTCCTCGTAGGTGATGTGCTCGTCCTCGTAGGCCAGGAAGACCTTGTCGCCGTGGAACCGGCTCGTCTCGAGGAGCGCGCGGAAGTGACCCGGAGCGTGCTTCCACGTCCGGACGGTGCCGCCGTGACCGGCGACCTCCTCCATCTCGAAAAGCTGTCCTGGACCGGTGAGCTGGGCCTGGACCTGGTCGTGGGTGACAGTCATGCGTTCGTACTCCCCGGGTGTGGAGGGACCGGAAACGTCACGATACCGACCGGTAGGTACGTGCAACAGTGCCGAAATATCGCCGCCCTCAGCCCCGCATGATCATGCATGTAGATATATGGGTTTTTGGGTGCTTATCGCATGTTTGGCGGGCAGTGTGCCTCTGGGGCGGCCGGAGCAGACACTTGCATGACAATCCCCAGGAGTGCATACTCTCTCTAGTAAGTTCATGAGTGAAAATGAATGACTATGCAACCTAGGGGGACGGATGAGAGCGGCGATCGCCGGTGCCAGCGGCTATGCCGGGGGCGAGCTGCTGCGCCTGCTGCTGTCGCACCCCCAGATCGAGATCGGCGCGCTGACCGCGGGTTCCAACGCCGGCGCCGCGCTCGGCGCCCACCAGCCGCACCTGACCCCGCTGGCCGACCGGATCCTGCTGGACACCACGGCCGACACCCTCGGCGGCCATGACCTCGTCTTCCTCGCCCTCCCGCACGGCCAGTCCGCGGCCGTCGCCGAGCAGTTCGGCGAGGACACCCTCGTCGTCGACTGCGGCGCCGACTTCCGGCTCACCGACCCCGCGGCCTGGGAGCTCTTCTACGGCGGCGTCCACGCGGGCGCCTGGCCCTACGGCCTGCCCGAGCTGCCCGGCCAGCGTGACAGGCTCCGCGCCACCAGGAGGATCGCCGTCCCCGGCTGCTACCCCACGGCCGTCACCCTGGCCCTGTTCCCCGCCTTCGCCGCGGGCCTGGCCGGACCTGACGTGGTCGTGGTGGCCGCCACCGGCACCAGCGGAGCGGGCAGGTCGCTCAAGCCCCACCTGCTGGGCAGCGAGGTGATGGGCTCGGTCAGCGCCTACGGCGTCGGCGGCGTCCACCGGCACACCCCGGAGATGGAGCAGAACCTCTCCCCGCTGGCGGGCGAGCCGGTGAAGGTCTCCTTCACCCCCATGCTGGCCCCGATGAGCCGCGGCATCCTCGCCACCTGCACGGTCCCGGCCAGGCCCGGCGTCACCGCCCAGGTCCTGCGCGAGGCGTACGAGGCCGCGAGCAAGGACGAGCCGTTCCTGCGGCTGCTCCCGGAGGGGCAGTGGCCCGCGACCTCGATGACCCTCGGCGCCAACGTCGCCGCCCTCCAGGTGACCCTGGACGAGCGCGCCGGACGCATCGTCGCCGTCATCGCCATCGACAACCTGACCAAGGGCACCGCGGGAGGCGCGATCCAGAGCGCCAACCTCGCCCTCGGCCTGCCAGAAGAGCTCGGCCTGCCTCTCAACGGAGTTGCCCCATGAGTGTGACCGCCCCCCTCGGCTTCCGGGCAGCGGGTGTCGCCGCCGGAATCAAGTCCGGTGACGCCCGCGACCTCGCGCTCGTCGTCAACGACGGCCCGTCGCGCGCGGCGGCAGGCGTCTTCACCGGCAACCGCGTCAAGGCCGCGCCGGTGCTCTGGTCCCAGCAGGTGCTGGCCGGGGGCCGGGTCCACGCGGTCGTCCTCAACTCCGGCGGCGCCAACGCCTGCACCGGCCCGCTCGGCTTCCAGGACACCCACGCCACCGCCGAGAAGGTCGCCGAGGCGCTGAAGGAGTCGGCCAGCGAGATCGCGGTCTGCTCCACCGGTCTGATCGGCGAGCGGCTGCCGATGGAGGCGCTGCTGGACGGGGTGGACCTCGCGGTCTCCCAGATCAGCAGGGACGGCGGCCTGGCCGCCGCCGACGCCATCCGCACCACCGACACCGTCTCCAAGATCTCCTTCAGGCGGGGCGAGGGCGGCTACATGGTCGGCGGCATGGCCAAGGGGGCGGGCATGCTCGCCCCCGCCCTGGCCACCATGCTCTGCGTGATCACCACCGACGCCGACGTGCCCGCCGACCAGCTCGACGCGGTGCTCCGCGGGGCGACCCGCGTCACCTTCGACCGGCTCGACGCCGACGGCTGCATGTCCACCAACGACACCGTCCTGCTGCTGGCCAGCGGCGCCTCCGGCGTCACCCCGGACCTCGGCGAGTTCGAGCAGGTGGTCCGCTCCGTCTGCGCCGACCTCGCCCGCCAGCTCCTGGTGGACGCCGAGGGCGCCACCAAGGCCATCGCCATCGAGGTGGTCGGCGCCGCGTCGGAGGACGACGCGGTGCTCGTCGGCCGCACCGTCTCACGCTCCAACCTCCTCAAGTGCGCCATCCACGGGGAGGACCCCAACTGGGGACGGGTGCTGTCGGCGGTCGGCACCACCGACGCCGTCTTCGAGGCCGACCGGCTCAACGTGGCCATCAACGGCATCTGGATCTGCCGGGGCGGCGCCGCCGGGGACGACCGGTCCAAGGTGGACCTGCGCCCCCGCGACGTGACGATCACCATCGACCTGTCGGCCGGCCCCCACTCGGCGACGGTCCACACCACCGACCTCACCGCGGCCTACGTCCACGAGAACTCGGCGTACTCCTCATGAGGACCGACGACGCCCTGGCCAAGGCGCACACGCTGATCGAGGCGCTGCCCTGGCTCGCCCGCTTCAACGGCGCGACCGTCGTCATCAAATACGGCGGCAACGCGATGACCGAGGAGCACCTGCGGGAGAAGTTCGCCGCCGACGTCGTCTTCCTGCGCTACGCCGGGCTCAAGCCGGTGATCGTGCACGGCGGCGGGCCGCAGATCAACGCCCAGCTCGACAGGCTCGGCATCGAGTCCACCTTCACCGCCGGGCTCCGGGTCACCACCCCCGAGGCCATGCAGGTCGTCAGGATGGTCCTGGTCGGCCAGGTCAACCGCGACGTGGTCGGCCTGATCAACCGGCACGGACCGTTCGCCATCGGCATGTCGGGCGAGGACGCCCACCTGTTCACCGCCGTCCGCAAGCACGCCGTCGTCGACGGCGCCCAGGTGGACATCGGCCAGGTCGGGGACATCGTCAACGTCGAGGCCGGAGCCGTGCAGGCGCTGCTGGACGACGGGCGGATCCCGGTGATCTCCTCCATCGCACGCGGCGACGACGGCACCGTCTACAACGTCAACGCCGACACCGCCGCCGCCGCGCTCGCGGTGGCGCTCCAGGCGACCAAGCTCATCGTCCTGACCGACGTCGAGGGCCTCTACCGCGACTGGCGCCCCGACGCCGGGGACGGCGGCAACGAGGTCATCAGGCAGCTGTCGGCCACCGAGCTCGGCACGCTCCTGCCCGGCCTGTCCAGCGGCATGGTGCCCAAGATGGAGGCGTGCCTGACCGCCGTCCAGGGCGGCGTGCCCCAGGCGCACGTGCTCGACGGCCGGGTGCCCCACTCGGTGCTGCTGGAGATCTTCACCGACGAGGGCATCGGAACCATGGTGCTGCCGGACGCCGCCAGGACCCCGGCCGTGCCGAGCCTGGTCAGCCGGCGGCTGACCGCCACCATCAAGCTGAACGGGAGCGACAAGTGAGCCCGCACGAGCGTCACGCCACAGACGCGCTCAGCAAGCGCTTCGAGGCCGCCTTCATGCCGAACTACGGCGTGCCGCCCGTGGCGCTGGCGCGTGGCGAGGGATCGAAGGTCTGGGACGTCGACGGCCGCGAATACCTCGACCTGATCGGCGGCATCGCCGTCAGCTCGCTCGGCCACGCCCATCCGGCGCTGGTGGAGGCCGTCTCCGGCCAGGTCGCCACGCTCGCCCACACCAGCAACCTGTTCCTGCACGAGCCGGAGGTCCTGCTCGCCGAACGCCTGCTCGGCCTGCTCGGCGCCCCGGCCAGGGTCTTCCTCACCAACTCGGGCACCGAGGCCAACGAGGCCGCGCTCAAGCTGGCCATCAAACACGGCAAGGCACAGGGCCGCCCCTACTTCGTGGCCGCCGAGAACGCCTTCCACGGCCGGACCCTCGGCGCGCTCTCGCTGACCGGCAAGCCGTCGATCCGCGACCAGTTCGGCCCGTTCCCGGTCGACGTCCGGTTCGTCCCCTACGGTGACGCCGACGCGCTGAAGAACGCCGTCACCCAGGAGTGCGCCGCGCTCTTCCTCGAGCCCACCCAGGGCGAGGCCGGAGTCGTCCCCCCGCCCGACGGCTACCTCAAGGCCGCCAGGGAGGTCTGCGACGCGACCGGCGCCCTGCTGGTCGCCGACGAGATCCAGTCCGCGATCGGCCGCACCGGGCACTGGTTCGCCCACCAGCACGACGGCGTCCTGCCCGACGTGCTGACCCTGGCCAAGGGGCTCGGCGGCGGCATGCCGATCGGCGCCTGCATCGGCTTCGGCCCGGCCGGCACGATCTTCGCCAAGGGCGACCACGGCTCCACCTTCGGGGGGAACCCCGTCTCGGCCGCCGCCGCGCTCGCCGTACTCGACACGATCGACAAGGACGGCCTGCTGGAGCACGTCCGCACGGTCGGCGCGCAGCTCGCCGAGGGCATCGCCGCGATCGACCACCCGCTGCTGGCGGGCGTCCGCGGCCGGGGCCTGTGGCTGGCCGCGGTGCTGACCGCCGACCGCTCCGCGCAGGTCCAGGCGGCGGCCCAGGAGGCCGGATTCCTGGTCAACGCCCTGCAGCCCAACGCGGTACGGCTCGCGCCCCCGCTGGTGATCACCTCCGAGCAGATCGCCGCCTTCGTGGCCGCGCTCCCCGCAATCCTTGACGAGGCCGCCGATGACTGACAACCGCACCGGTTCCACGCCGGCCAGGCACTTCCTGCGCGACGACGACCTGTCGCCCGCCGAGCAGGCCGAGGTGCTCGACCTGGCCCAGGCCATGAAGAAGGACCGCTACGGCTACCGGCCGTTCGAGGGCCCGCAGACCGTCGCGGTGCTCTTCGACAAGCCGTCCACCCGGACCCGGATCTCCTTCGCCGTCGGCATCGGCGAGCTCGGCGGCCTCCCCCTGATCATCGACGCCGGATCCTCACAGATGGGCCGGGGCGAGTCGATCGAGGACACCGCCCGGGTCCTGGAGCGCCAGGTCGGCGCCATCGTGTGGCGCACCTCGGGACAGGAGAGGATCGAGGCCATGGCCTCAGCGTCCTCGGTGCCCGTCGTGAACGCCCTCACCGACGAGTTCCACCCCTGCCAGATCCTCGCCGACCTGCAGACCGTCAGGGAGCACCTCGGCAGGACCGCCGGGCTCACCCTGACCTACCTCGGAGACGGCGCCAACAACATGGCCCACTCCTACCTGCTGGGCGGGGCCCTGGCCGGCATGCACGTGCGGATCGCCTCCCCGGCCGGATACCAGCCGGACCCGGAGATCCTGCGGCGGGCCGGCGAGCTCGCCGCCGGGACCGGCGGATCGGTCGCCGTGCTGCCCGACGCGGGCGTGGCCGCCGACGGCGCCGACGTGATCGCCACCGACACCTGGGTCTCGATGGGCCAGGACGGCAAGGAGCAGCGGGTCGCCGACCTGGCGCCCTTCCAGGTCGACGCCGAGCTGATGGGCCGGGCGGCCCCCGGCGCGATCGTGCTGCACTGCCTGCCCGCCTACCGGGACCTGGAGATCGCCGCCGACGTCCTCGACGGACCGCAGAGCGTCGTGTGGGACCAGGCGGAGAACCGGCTGCACGCGCAGAAGGCCCTGCTGCACTGGCTGGTCTCGGCGACCCGGCGTGCGGCGGGCGCGGGCGGGCATGACACCCTTGGCACGAGGCCCGAGAACGGGGCCGTCCGATGATTCCCATGACCAAGGTCGCCCGCCAGGCGCGGATCGCCGAGCTGCTGGAGCGGCAGCCGGTCCGCTCCCAGCCCGACCTGGCCAAGCTCCTGCTGGAGAGCGGGGTGGAGGTCACCCAGGCCACCCTCTCCCGGGATCTGGACGAGCTCGGCGCGCTCAAGCTGCGCGCGGAGGACGGCTCCCTGGTCTACGCCCTGCCGGGCGAGGGCGGCGGCCGGATCCCGCTGGCCAGGCTCGGCTCCGGCGAGTCGCCGGCCGCCCGGCTGAGCCGGCTCGCCGAGGAACTGCTCGTCTCGGCCGAGGCGTCCGCCAACCTGGTGATCGTCCGCACCCCGCCGGGGGCCGCGCAGTTCCTCGCCTCCGCCATCGACCACGCCGGCTGGAAGTCCATCCTCGGCACGGTGGCCGGAGACGACACGATCCTCGTCATCAGCCGGGATCCGACGGGCGGGGAAGCGGTCGCCGAGGCCCTGCTCCGGCACGCCGACCGACGTACCTAGCCCGCTCCGGCGGGCCGCCCCAGCAGCTCCACCCACCACCTGTGACGAAAAGACTTTGGGAGAACTGATCATGACTGACCGGGTCGTACTCGCCTTCTCCGGCGGCCTCGACACATCTGTTGCCATCCCCTTCCTCGCCGAGAAGACCGGCGCCGAGGTCATCGCCGTGGCCGTCGACGTCGGCCAGGGCGGCGAGGACATGGAGGTCATCCGGAAGCGGGCCATCGACTGCGGCGCCGTGGAGTCCGTCGTCGTGGACGCCCGCGAGGAGTTCGCCGCCGACTTCTGCGTGCCCGCCCTGCAGGCCAACGCCCTCTACATGGACCGCTACCCGCTGGTCTCCGCGCTGTCGCGGCCGCTGATCGTCAAGCACCTGGCCGCCGCGGCCAAGGAGTTCGGCGGCACCCACGTCTCGCACGGCTGCACCGGCAAGGGCAACGACCAGGTCCGCTTCGAGGCCGGCCTGGCCGCGCTCTTCCCCGAGCTCAAGGTCATCGCCCCGGCCCGTGACTACGCGTGGACCCGGGACAAGGCGATCGCCTACGCCGAGGAGAAGAACCTGCCGATCGAGACCACCAAGAAGAACCCCTTCTCGATCGACCAGAACATCTGGGGCCGCGCCGTCGAGACCGGCTTCCTGGAGGACGTCTGGAACGGCCCCACCGAGGACGTCTACTCCTACACCGCCGACCCGGCCCAGCCGCGCGAGGCCGACGAGGTCATCATCAGCTTCGTCAAGGGCGTCCCGGTGGCGCTCGACGGGCGGCACCTGACCCCGTTCCAGATCATCGCCGAGCTCAACCAGCGCGCCGGCGCCCAGGGCGTGGGCCGGCTCGACATGGTCGAGGACCGGCTCGTCGGCATCAAGTCCCGCGAGGTCTACGAGGCGCCCGGCGCCATCGCGCTGATCACCGCGCACATGGAGCTGGAGAACGTCACCGTCGAGCGGGACCTCGCCCGGTTCAAGCGGTCGGTCGACCAGCGCTGGGGCGAGCTCGTCTACGACGGCCTCTGGTTCTCCCCGCTCAAGAAGGCCCTGGACGTCTTCATCGCCGAGGCCCAGCAGCACGTCACCGGCGAGATCCGGATGACCCTGCACGGCGGCCGGGCCACGGTCACCGGCCGGCGCTCCGAGGCCTCGCTGTACGACTTCAACCTCGCCACCTACGACACCGGCGACACCTTCGACCAGTCGCTGGCCAAGGGCTTCGTCGAGCTGTGGAGCCTGCCCTCGAAGATCGCGGCCGCCCGGGACGCCCGACTGGCCTGATTGGGCTATGGTCGCGGATTGAACTGGGAGGAGAACAACGGTGACTGATGGTGGTAAGCCGATGCGGCTGTGGGGCGGCCGGTTCGAGGGGGGGCCGGCCGACGCGCTGACCAGGCTCTCGGTGAGCGTGCACTTCGACTGGCGGCTCGTGCCGTACGACCTGCTGGCCTCGCGCGCGCACGCCCGGGTGCTGCACCGCGCCGGGCTGCTCACCGAGGAGGAGCTGGGGCGCATGATCGGCGCCCTGGACGACCTGGAGCAGGCGTGCAAGGCGGGTGAGTTCCGGCCCACGGTGGCCGACGAGGACGTCCACACCGCCCTGGAGCGCGGCCTGCTGGAGCGCCTCGGCACGCTCGGCGGCAAGCTCCGCGCCGGCCGCAGCCGCAACGACCAGGTGGCCACCGACCTCCGCCTCTACCTCCGCGACCATGTCCGGCACATCGTGTCCCGGCTCGTCGAGCTGGAGACCGCGCTGATGAGCCAGGCCGAGGAGCACGCCGAGACGGCCGCCCCCGGCATGACCCACCTGCAGCACGCCCAGCCGGTCTCCTTCGGCCACCAGCTCCTGGCCCACGTGCACGCGTTCGCCCGCGACATCGAGCGGCTGCGCGACTGGGACCGGCGGGCGGCGGTCTCCCCGCTCGGCTCCGGCGCGCTGGCCGGATCGTCGCTGCCGCTGGACCCGCAGGCCGTGGCAAGGGAGCTCGGGTTCGACTCCGCCGCGCCCAACTCGATGGACGCGGTCGCCGACCGCGACTTCGCCGCGGAGTTCCTGTTCGACGCGGCGATGATCGGCATGCACCTGTCGCGGCTGGGCGAGGAGATCGTCCTGTGGGCCTCGCAGGAGTTCCGCTGGATCGAGATGGACGACGCCTACTCCACCGGCTCGTCGATCATGCCGCAGAAGAAGAACCCGGACGTCGCCGAGCTCGCCCGGGGCAAGAGCGGCCGTCTCATCGGCAACCTCATGTCGCTGCTGACGACGCTCAAGGGCCTGCCGCTGACCTACAACCGTGACCTGCAGGAGGACAAGGAGCCGGTGTTCGACTCGGTCGACACCCTGCTGCTGGTCCTGCCGGCCGTGGCCGGCCTGGTCGCCACCATGCGCGTCAACACCGCCAAGCTGGAGTCCTCGGCGCCCGACGGGTTCGCACTGGCCACCGACCTGGCCGAGCTGCTGGTCCGCCGGGGTGTCCCGTTCCGCGAGGCGCACGAGGCCGTCGGCCACCTGGTGGTCTGGTGCCAGGTCAACGACAAGGACTTCGACGAGCTCACCGACGAGGAGCTGGCCAAGGTCTCGCCGCACTTCACGCCCGACTCGCGCGAGGTCCTGTCGGTGCCGGGCGCGCTGGCGGCCCGCAAGGCGCACGGCGGCACGGCCCCCGACCGGGTCCGCGACCAGCTCACCGAGCTGCGCGAGGTCGTCGACGCCCAGGCGGCCTGGGCGAGCGGCAACTGATGCCGGCCGACGGACCCGGCGAGCCGGTGCTCGCCGGATCCGTGCCCCTGACCCGGGAGTTCTTCGACCGGCCCGGCCACGAGGTCGCCCCGGACCTGCTGGGGCGGGTGATCGTGCACGGGCCGGTCTCGGTCCGGCTCACCGAGGTCGAGGCCTACGGCACCCCCGGGGAGGACCCCGCCTCCCACACCTACCGGGGCCGGACACCGCGCAACGCGGTGATGTTCGGGCCGCCGGGGCACCTGTACGTCTACTTCACCTACGGCATGCACTACTGCGCCAACATCGTCTGCCTCCCCGAAGGGGTGGGCTCGGGCGTGCTGCTACGGGCCGGTGAGGTGGTCGCCGGCGCCGAGGTGGCCCGGGCGCGCCGGACGGCGGGCGCGAGCCGCACCGTCACCGCGCGCGACCTCGCCCGCGGGCCCGCCCGCCTGGCGGTGGCACTCGGCTTCACCCGGCAGGACGACGGGCTCGACGTCTGCCCGCCAGGTCCGGTGAACGTGCTCCGGGGCGATCCCCCCGGAGAGGGGGAGATCAGGTCGGGGCCGCGCACCGGGGTCTCGTCCGCCCGGGAGACCCCCTGGCGCTTCTGGGTCGACGGCGACTCCACGGTCTCGCCCTACCGGGCGCATGTCCCGCGCCGCCGCTAGCCGCACCGGCCCGCCTGTCGACTCGGGTGGGCGGCGGCCGGTCCCCGCCGGAGGCCGCGGCCCCGGGGACGCGCCCGTTCTCCGGCCACGGGCGATTCCGAGTGGCGCGGCGGTGCCGCCATCGGGCAGGCTGTACAGAGCGGTAAATGTCCCTTCGACTGGAAAGCAAGGATCGTGACCGACATCCTCGATGAGCTCGAATGGCGCGACGTCATCGCGCAGACCACCGATGCCGACGCGCTGCGCACGGCACTCGCCGAGGGGCCGATCACGGTTTATGCGGGCTTCGACCCGACCGCTCCGTCGCTGCACGCCGGAAACCTGGCCACGCTGCTGATCCTCACCCGCTTCCAGCGGGCCGGCCACCGCCCGATCGGCCTGGTCGGCGGTGCCACCGGCCTCATCGGCGACCCCAGCGGCCGCAGCACCGAGCGCTCGCTGAACTCCTCCGAGGTCGTCGCGGAATGGGTCGCGAGGATCCGCGTCCAGGTGGAGAAGTTCCTCTCCTTCGACGACGGGCCCACCGGCGCGACCCTGGTCAGCAACCTCGACTGGACCGCGGAGATGTCGGCGATCGACTTCCTCCGTGACGTCGGCAAGCACTTCCCGGTCAACCGCATGCTCGCCCGGGAGTCGGTGTCGGCGCGGCTGGGCGGCGACGGGCTCAGCTACACCGAGTTCAGCTACCAGATCCTGCAGGCGAACGACTACCTGGAGCTCTACCGCCGGCACGGCTGCACGCTCCAGCTCGGCGGCAGCGACCAGTGGGGCAACATCACCGCCGGGGTCGACCTGATCCGCCGGGTGGAGGGCGCGCACGCCCACGCCCTGACCGGCAAGCTGATCACCAAGGCGGACGGCACCAAGTTCGGCAAGACCGCCGGCGGCGCCATCTGGCTCGACCCGGCGCTGACCTCGCCGTACGCCTTCTACCAATACTGGCTGAACGCCGACGACCGGGATGTCGTCCGCTTCCTGAAGGTGTTCACCTTCCGCACCCACGACGAGATCGCCGAGCTGGAGAAGGCGGTCGCCGACCGGCCCGCGGCCCGTGAGGCGCAGCGGACGCTGGCCGAGGACGTCACCACCCTCGTCCACGGAGCCGACGAGCTGGCACGGGTGGTGGCGGCGTCGCGGGCGCTGTTCGGCCAGGGCTCGCTGGAGGAGCTCGACGCGCGGACGCTCGGCTCGGCGCTGGCCGAGGTGCCGCGGGCCGAGGTGCCCGCGCTGGGATCCTCGTTCGTCGACCTGCTGGCCGAGAGCGGGCTGGTGGAGTCGAAGTCCGCCGCTCGCCGGGCGGTCAAGGAGGGCGGCGCCTACCTCAACAACGTGAAGATCACCGATGAGGCCTACGTGCCGTCGGCCGGCGACCTGCTGCACGGCCGCTTCCTGGTGCTGCGCCGCGGCAAGCGCTCCATCGGAGGCGTCGAGGTCACCGCCTGACGTTCTCCGTACGGCTGCCGCCCTGACGCTCAGGGTCCGCGCATCCGACGGCCCTGACGCTTACGGTCCGCGCATCCGACGGCCCTGAAACTCACGGTCCGCGCACTCGACGGCCCTGACCCCGCATGACACTGACGCCCCGGCTCCGGCCGGGGCGTCAGTCGTTGGGCGGGAGGTCAGCCGTCTGGATTTGACGATGCTCCGGAGGCGGCCTAATGTTCTCAATGCCCCGGGAGCGAGCCGGACGCCGGATCGGCGGACGGGCCCCAGGGCCGACCCCCACTGAACGGACCTTCCCCTTCGGTGTCTGCGCATATCACCTGGAAAACCAGATGATTTGACGCGGCCTGGATGACTAGGTAAGTTCAGAGGGTTGCCTCGGAGACGGGGCACGCAAAACTTTAGTCAAGCTGGACCGGCTCGTTGCAAGTAGCTCAAAATGAGCGGTTTGACACGAAAAGGCCGGGCAAGCTAAGATCGAAATACCGAATGGAACGCCCCCGAAGCCGGGCCGGATGGCCTGGACGACGGAGAACGCGTCCGTTTCTTGAGAACTCAACAGTGTGTTAAAAGCCAGTGCATGAAGCACAACCCCGTCCCAC
>NZ_JBSFPS010000271.1:0-2974 GCF_053588315.1 Streptosporangium sp. NPDC003464
GACTCACCCGCCGACCGGCTCGCCGGCCTCGCGGGAGGCCGCCGCGCGCCGGGCGCCCGCGCCGTACAGGAGGGTGACGGCGACGATGACGAGCGGGAACGCGGTGGCGAGGAGGATGCCGGCCCGCAGCCCGGAGCCGCCGTCGTCGGGCAGTACGGCGGGCAGGCCGCTGAGCAGTCCCCCGGCCGCGGTGGAGGCGTCCGCGACGGCTCCCGCGACCCAGGGCCCGACCGCGCCGCCGGCGTCGCCGAAGACGGCCAGCACCCCGAACATGGCCGCGCCGCCGAAGGGGAACCGGGCGGCGGCGAGGCTGAAGGTGCCGGGCCACAGGAGGCTGACGGCCAGCCCGCACACCGCGCAGCCGACGAGACTGACCACCGGGTCGGCCGACAGGCAGGTGGCGAGGTAGCACACCGTGGCCAGCGTGCCGCAGGCCGCCATGGCGGGCACCAGCGGGATCCGCTCCCCCCACAGGCCGTAGACGATGCGGCCGACGCCCATCAGGACCGCGAACAGACACGGGCCCGCCAGGTCGCCCCAGACCTTGGAGACGCCGAGCCCCTCCTCGGCGAAGAGGGACGACCACTGCGACATGGTCAGCTCGGCCGCCCCGGCGCAGAGCATCAGCACGACGGCGACGGCGAAGGCGGGGGCGCCGAAGAGCTTCCGCAGGGAGGTGCGGTGCTCGTCGGGCACGGTGGCGGGCAGCGGCACCTTCAGGAAGGCCACCAGGTTGACCAGGGGGACGATCGCCCAGGCCAGCGGGAGGACCTGCCAGGCGTCCTGGCCGATCCACGCCAGCAGCAGCGTGGTGCCCGCCACCACGGCGACCTGGCCCCAGCAGTAGAAGGAGTGCAGCAGGCTCATCGCCGCGGCCTTGCCCTCCTGCGGGCTGGGCAGCGCGTCGACGACGGGGCTGACGAGCACCTCCAGCAGGCCCCCGCCGACGGCATAGACGATGATCGCGGCACACAGCCCCAGGTAGGGCGAGGGTGAGACGGCCGGGGCTACCGCGAGCAGCACCAGTCCCAGCACCGACAGGACGTGGGCCAGCACCAGCGGGACGCGGTAGCCGATCCGGTCCACGAACTTCACCGCCACGATGTCGGTGATCAACTGGGTGGCGAAGTTCAGCAGCACCAGCCGTCCGAGCATCTCCATCGGGAGCCGGTAGCGGTCCTGGAAGACGATGAACAGCAACGGGGCCAGGTTGTTCACGATGGCCTGGGTGACGTATCCGGTGTAGCAGGCGCGGCGGGTGTGGTCGAAGGTCGTCATCGGGGGAGGCGCATCTCTTCCTGGGGGGATACCGGTCTTCCTGGGGGATACCGGTCGGCGCGCGCCGGCGGGACAGCCGCCGTCTGCCATGGCGTACGGCAGGCATGGAGGATACGGTTCCCGCTCCCGCGGCGCGCCCGCGGCCCCGCCCGTCATCGTGGGGGCGGTTCTCCGGTCCGGCGGGCCGCGCCCGGTCTACCCGGCGGGGCCGACGACGCGGGCGACCGCCTGGTGGACCTCCTCACGCGTCATGGGGTCCTCCGCGAGGAAGTTGTGCAGCACGAGTCCCTCCAGCAGGGCGTCGAGGACCCGGGCGGTCGCCGGGTCGGTGAGCCGCTCCAGGGCGCGCCTGCTCCGGCTCATCCAGGTCCGTGTCACCTCCCGCAGGGCCGGGTCACGCGCGGCGGCGAGGTAGAGCTCGTAGGCGAGCACCAGGTCACGGCGGGCCTGCAGGAAGTCGACCATGATCACGTCGGTGACGGTCGCGACGAGGTCACCGTCCGCCGAGGTCGCGGCCAGGCGGGCGTCGAAACGGTCGGCGAGGGCGCCCGCGTATCGGGAGAAGGCCAGCTCGACGAGCTCGTCCAGGCCCGTGAAGTGGTAGGTCATCGAGCCCAGGGGGACGTCGGCCGCCTCCGCCACGGTGCGGTGGCTGGTCCCGGCGAGCCCGTGCTCGGCGATCACCTCGATGGTGACGTCGATGATGCGGTCACGCCGGTCCGGGTCGTGACGGCGCGGGCGCCGCGCGGAGGCCGCCGCCACAGGCCCGTCTGGAACCGCCGCAGGCCCGCCCGAAGCCACCGCAGGCCCGTTCGGAACCGCCGACCCGCCCGGAGCCGCCGCCTGACCGCCCGAAGCCGCCGCAGGCGCGCCCGGAACCGCCGCCTGACCGCCCTCGCTCGCGGTCGCCTCCCGGCTCACAGGTGGCGCACTGTCCGGGCGGGGTTGCCCACCGCCACCACGTTCGCCGGGAGGTCCCTGACGACGACGGCTCCGGCGCCCACGACCGTGTTCTCCCCGATGCTCACCCCCGGACAGACGATCACTCCGCCGCCGAGCCAGACGTTGTCGGCGATCGTGATCGGCTCGGCGGCCTCGAACTTGGCGCGCCGAGGCCCGGGTTCGACGGGATGGGTCGCGGTCAGCAGTTGCACGTTCGGGCCGATCAGCACGTCCTCGCCTATGGTGATCCGGCCGACGTCGACGGCCGTCAGCCCGAAGTTGACGAACGAGCGGGCCCCGATCCGGGTCTGGTAACCGTAGTCGCAGTACAGCGGGGGCCTGATCTCGACCTCTTCCCCGATGTCGCCCAGCAGCTCCTCCAGGATGCGGCGGCGCTCCTGCGGCTCGTCGGCCGAGGTGGCGTTGTACCGCTCGGTCAGCCTGGCCGCCCGCAGACCCTCCTCCGCCAGCTCGGGGTCGGCGGCGATGTAGAGGTCACCGGCGAGCATCCGCTCACGCTGTGAGCGCCGGTCGATGTCAGCGACGTGGTCAGTCATATGTACGAGCGTACCTAACGCCGGGATGGAGAGGTCACCTCCCTCCGCGACGACGCGTCCGGCCCTCCGTGAGACCCTCACCCGCCCCGGCCCCGGCCCTCTGCCGCTCCCCGCTCTCCCCCGGCCGCTCCCCGCTCTCCCCCGGCCGCTCCCCGCTCTCCCCCGGCCGCTCCCCGCTCTCCCCCGGCCGCTCCCCG
>NZ_JBSFPS010000271.1:3073-13383 GCF_053588315.1 Streptosporangium sp. NPDC003464
CCCGGCCGCTCCCCGCTCTCCCCCGGCCGCTCCCCGCTCTCCCCCGGCCGCTCCCCGCTCTCCCCCGGCCGCTCCCCGCTCTCCCCCGGCCGCTCCGCAGCCGCTCCCCGGCCGCGCGGCCGTACCGCCCATGTCAGGCCGGCCCGTCGAGGACCTCGCACACCCGCGCCGCGAACGCCCTGGGGTGGGTCAGGTTGCCGTTGTGCCCGCCGGGGAACTCCACCAGGTCGACACCGCCGAGCAGCTCCGCCAGCACCTGCGCGCACCGGTAGTCGAAGACGTCCCGCGGGGTCGTACGGCCGGCCGCGGGCACGACCCGGGTCGGCCCGCCCTTCAGCGCGGCGACGTCGGCGCCCGCCAGCGTGTCGCGGCGGATCGCGGTGAAGTCGTGTTCGAGGAAGAACTCGAAGTTGGGGCCCCGGTCGGCGCCGATCGGGCGCGGCCGGAGACCCGGCTCCACCTCCTGCGAGGCGGGGTCGATACCGAGGACCGCCGCGACCTTCCTGACGGCCACGGCCCAGCCTTCGCGACGGTAGGTCTCCTGGATGTCGCCCAGCTTGCGGTCCGTGGAGTCCCGCTCGGGGCCGGGCAGCAGCCGCGGCGCGACGGGCTCGTGCGCGATGAGCGTGCTCACCTGCCCGGGGTGGTCGACGGCCAGGTGGAGCCCGATGAGAGCGCCGAAGCTGCAGCCGAGCATGAGCGCCGGCTCGTCGGTCAGCGCGGCCAGCAGGTGGTGGACGTCGGCGGCGTGGGTGGCGATGGTCAGGGGCTGCGCCGGGTCGCCGACCGTGCTGCGCGACAGGCCCCGGCGGTCGTAGGTGACCACCGTGTAGCGGGTGACGAGCCGATCGACCAGGTCGGCGCTGCGCCTGGCGTCGCCCTCCCCGCTCTCCGAGACGAGCAGGAGGGGACCGGTGCCGCGGATCTCGTAGTAGATGTCGGCTCCCGGCACGGGCAGCAGGTCCGTCTTCGTCGCGCTCATGTGAGTCCTTCCAGGTGGTCGTGTCCTGCTCCGTCACCGATGACCTTAATGCATCAATTTTGATACATCAAGACTGATGCATCAGTTCAGATGCATCTAACTTGATGTAGCTTCGTGGGCATGAACGGAGTAGAGCTGTTCCTCCTGGGGCGGACCCTGATGAAGATCGGCGAGGAGGCCCTCCCGACCGAGGGCCTCGGCCCGCACTCCACCAGCCACCGCTCGGTCCTCATCGTGGCGAGCGACGTCCGCGAGCATCCGGGCAGCTCCGTCGGCGAGATCGCCGCGCGGACGGGCTTCCCGCAGAGCCAGGTGTCGGCGTGCGTCGCCCGGCTCCGCGAGGCGGGCTCCATCGTGACGGAGGCCGACCCCAAGGACCGCCGCAGGCTCCTCGTCCAGCAGGCCCCCGAGGTCTCCGACCGCGTGGCGGCCGTCCGCTCGGCCCCCATCGACACCGCGCTCGCCGCGGCGCTCGGCACCGACGACCCCCAGGAGATCGGCGAGGTCGCCGCCGCGCTGGAAGCGCTCGCGCGGCGGCTGACCCCGCAGGCGCTGACCCGCATGCACCCGGGCCGTCCCGGCCGGACGGGCTGAGGGGCCGGAGACGGGCTGAGCTGAGAGGCCGGAGACGGGCTGAGAGGCCGGAGGAGATACGCCGCCGGGCGAGGAGCCGGTCACAGGTTCATGGCGATTGGCACCTTTCATGATTTCGGTGACCGCGGCCGAGCGATATTGGCGGGGTGAGCGCCAAGCCGCACGGTGGCCAGTCGGGGTTGATGCGGGCCGGGGTACGGGCCCGGGTGGCCCGCCTGGCGCGGGCGACGGGGGCGACGGTGGTCTCCCCCGGCACGGTGGCGGTGCTGTCGGCCGGTGCGTTCGCGCCGTTGCTGACCGCGAGCGTGGGCGCGACGGCACCGGCCTCGGCGGGGATCGGCGCCCTTACCCCGGTCGGCGGGAACATGCTCACCGACACGGTGAAAGCCGGTATCGCCCGGCTCCGGGAAAGCGGCCGGGAGCCGACGCGGGAAGCCCTGGAGAGCGAGCTGGAGCAACGCCCAGTTGACGGACCACACGGTACGGCTGTGGGACATGGCGACCCGCCGGCAGCTCGGCACGCCCCTCACCGGCCACACCGACCAGGTCTCCTCGGTGGCCTTCAGCCCTGACGGCACCACACTGGCCACTGGTAGCGCGGACCACACGGTACGGCTGTGGGACGTCGGCATCCCCAGCGATCTCCTCCGGGCCGCTCGCTGACCCGCGCGGAATGGGCGCAGTACGTGCCTGCCGAAAGGGAGTTCCGGACGGTGTGCCCCTGACGCGGCGCCTGCGCCCTCCCGGGCCGCGCTCCAGTGCTCCGAGCCGTTGAGAGCGTCGACTACTCGGAGCGCTGGACGGACGACGTGTGGCGCTGGAACTCCCACGGGTCGTGGGCGCTGAAGACGCTCACCTCGTCACCGTGCAGGCGGACCAGTTCGCGCAGGCGGGCGTGGTTGCCCAGCCGTAGCGGCCGGTCCACCTCGGTGATCTGCTGCAGGGTGTCCATGCCCGGGTGACCCCGCGGGCTGTCAGGGTCGATCTCGCCGTGGAAGTAGTAGGCGTCGCCGCAATGGAGCAGCCAGCGGTCGCCGTCGGCCACGGCTATCGCGCTGTGGCCGAGGGTGTGGCCGCCGAGCGGGACGAGCAGGATCTCCGCGTCCAGGCCCTTGAGCGGGCGGACCGCGTCGAAGCCGAACCACGGGTCGCCCTGGTGGCCGGGGTAGGTCACCCAGTGCGGCCGGTGCGCCCAGTGGGCGGGCCGGTAGCGGACGCGGTCCTCCGGATGATGGCCGGGAGCGGCCATCGCGGCACGGTGCTCGGCCTCGCGCAGATGGACCTGGGCCCAGGGGAAGTCGGGCAGGCCGCCGGCGTGGTCGAGATCGAGATGGCTCAGCACGATGTGCCGTACGTCCTCCGGCTGGAAGCCGAGCTCGGTCACCTGGTGCAACGCGGTCTCCCGCGTGTCGAGGACCGGCTGGGCCCGGCCGAGGAAATCCCGGCTGAGGGTCTCCTCCGGCCGCGCGACGTCGGGCGTGCCCAGCCCGGTCTCGACCAGGACGAGACCGTCATGGTCGGTCTCGACGAGCAGGCAGTGACAGAGGGCACGGGCGGGGGCCAGCGGGCTGTCTCCGACGGGGTCGATCCGGCGCATCGACCCGCAGTTGAGGTGATGGATCCGCACGACGGCTCCTTTAGATAACGAACGTTCGGATGTTTTTAGCGAACGATCGGTAGATTAAGCTGGTGTCATGAGCCCGCGCAAGTCCGCCGCCGAGGCGGCCGGCACCCGGACCAGGATCATCGAGTGCGCTCTCACACTGGCCTCGACCGACGGCCTCGAGGGCCTCACGATCGGCCGCCTGGCGACCGACCTGGGGATGAGCAAGGCCGGAGTGATCGGCCACTTCGGCACGAAGGAGGCGCTGCAGCTGGCCACGCTCGACGCCGCGGTCCAGGCGTTCCGGCTGCGCGTGCCGGCCAGGGTCGCGGGCGCCAGGCCCGGAGTCGAACGGCTGGCGCGCGTGTTCGCGGAGTGGGTCGACTACATGCGGGACGGCGAGGCGCCCGGAGGGTGTTTCCTGACCTCGGTCGCCACCGAGTTCGACGGACGGCCGGGCCCGGTCCGCGACGCCGTGCTCGCGGCCCTGTCCGCCTGGTCGGCCTATGTCACGGGCGAGATCCGCGCCGCCGTCGAGGCCGGGGAGCTGCCCGGGGAGACCGACGTCGACCAGCTCGCCTTCGAGCTGAACGGTGTCGCCCTGGCCGCCGACCAGGCCATCCAGCTCCACCGCGATCCGGCGGCCCCCTCCCGCGCCCAGCGGGCCGTCAGCCGCCTGCTCACCCCCGGCGGCCCCTGAGTCCCCGCCCCCGGCCACTCCGGCCCCGACCACTCCGCCCCCGCTGCGGGACCGGGACCCTATCCGGCGGAGAGGCGTTCAGCGGAGCTGCGGCAGGACCTTGGCGCCGAAGGCGTCGATGTAGGCGCTCTGGTCCTGGCCGACGTGGTGCAGGTAGATCTCGTCGAAGCCCAGCTCCGCGTACTCGTTGATCCAGGCGGCGTGCCGCCCCAGGTCGGCGGAGACGTTGACCGCCTCGGTCACCCGCGACGGAGGCACCTCCGCGGAGATCACGTCGAAGAGCTCGGCGGTGTCGAGGTCCCAGCTCACCGGCGGCCCGAAGACGTTGCTCCGCCACTGGTCATGGGCGATCGCCAGGGCCTCCTCCTCGCTCTCGGCCCAGCTCAGGTGGACCTGGAGGGCCACCTTCCCCCGGCCGCCGGCCTCCCGGTAGGCCGCCATGACCTCGCGCAGCGTCTCGACCGGGCGGTTGACCGTGATCAGGCCGTCGGCCCACTCCGCGCACCAGCGGGCGGTCTCGGCGCTCACCGCGGCTCCGACCAGCTTGGGTGGGACCTCCGGCCGGGTCCACAGGCGGGCGCGGTCCACGGTCACCAGGCCGTCATGGCTGACCTCCTCCCCCGCCAGCAGTGCCCGGATGACGTCGACGCACTCCCGCAGGCGGGCCGTACGGACGTCCTTGCGCGGCCAGCGGTCACCGGTGATGTGCTCGTTGCTCGCCTCCCCGGTGCCCAGCGCGGCCCAGAACCGGCCGGGGAACATCGCCCCCAGGGTGCCGATCGCCTGGGCGATGATCGCGGGGTGATAGCGCTGGCCGGGCGCGTTGACGATGCCGAACGGCAGCTCCGTGGCCTGGAGGGCGGCGCCCAGCCAGGACCAGGCGAAACCGGAGTGCCCCTGCCTCGCGCTCCACGGCGAGAAGTGGTCCGACGACATCGCCGCCGCGAAGCCCGCCTGCTCCGCCCGCGCCACCGCCTTCAGCAGCTCGGCCGGATGGATCTGCTCATGTGATGAGTGAAAGCCATAGGTCGCCATGGTCTCCCGCTACCCGGGAGAGCCCCGTCCACGCGGAGCGGGCGGCGCACCAGACAGACGGACGGCACACCGGACGGACGGACGGCACACCGGACGGATACGCCGCCGGTCCCGCAGGGCGTGCCGTACGGGACCGGCGGGACGCCCCCGCCGGCAGCGCGGGCGGGGGCGCGGACGGCCAGCCTCAGAAGGCCGAGGTGTAGGTGGTCAGGGAGGGCCGGTCCACCCGGGTGGTGGCGTTGTAGCAGACGACGTTGCGGACGATCGCGGTGTTTGACGAGGTGTTCCAGAGGCTCACCAGGTTGCAGAACTCGGGACCGGGCCCGTAGGCGGTGACCTGGACGTGGTCGGGCAGGACGCCGACCGTCGGGAAGGTCACCAGGCGCTGGCCCGTCCCGGCGGTCTGCACCGTGTTGATCCCGCCCTGGGAGTTGTAGTTGACCGCCGCGGGCGCCGGCGCGTACGGCCCGGGGTTGGCCGGGGCGTTGTCGAAGGTGTAGGCGAAGTTCTTCGGCGGGACCGCCGCCCCGGTGATCGCCCGCTCACGCTGGTAGGTCAGCGTCCAGCCGGTGTTGAGCGGGAGGTTCGTCGCGTTGTGGCAGCGGACCTGGACCGTCTGCGCGCCGGGGGCCGAGGCCCAGCCGCCGACCTTGCAGCGGGCGGGCTGGACCGGGTCGACGGCGGTCACCTGGACGTTCCCGGCCAGGGTCGCCGAGCCCAGGCCCGGCAGGGTGACCGTCCAGACTCCCGCGCCCCCGGCGACCGTGTTCAGGGCCGCCGCCGAGTTGAAGTCGGCGACGACGGAGGCGCCGTCGTAGTGCACGTAGCCGAACGCCTGCGGCGCGGGCAGGACGCCCGTGCTCTGCTCGAAGGCGATGGTGAACGGGGTGAACACCGGCGCCCCGCCGTAGCGGTAGCACTGCACCACCGCGACCAGGTCGGGTCCGGCGGGGGTGGGGCTGGGCCCCCACTTCTGCGCCTGGCACCAGTAGGCGGACTGGGAGATCGCCGTGACGTGCACGACTCCCTTGGCGATACCGATCTGCGGGAACTTCACGTAGGTCTGCCCCACCACGCCGGGCGAGACCGAGACGTTGAACCCGGCGCCCCAGCTCCCCGCCTGACGGGCGAGGTCGGGGATGCCCGAGTTGACGTTGACGTGGGCGAACCCCCACCGGTTGGGGACGGCGGCCTCGGCGCTCGCGGCCACGGCGGTGAGGCCGGCCGCGAGCATGGACATCACACAGAGGATTCTCACGATCGCTTTTCGTAACCGGTGCATGTCGGCCTCGTTCCGGCTCAGGGGGGCATGGACGGCCGGACACGCCCGCGACGCCGTACGGCATGCGGGCCGCTGTGCTGGGATGCCCGGCTGACAACTGGCTCTGAGCTCTTGATAGCCCGACCGGCCCCCCTTGAGAAGACCCAACCTTTCTCGCCGCCCTGACCCGTCAGAGCCTGATGGAGTCAACTACCGGCCGCCGCTGGTGACATGTCCCTATAAATCATGTGAAGTCCGTTGGAGCCCGCCGCACGGGAGGGCGGACGGCCGGGAGCGTTCCCCGCCGGACCGCCGGGGACACTGCCCGCCGGACCGCCGAGAGCACCGCCTGGCGTCCGGCCGCCGGACCGCCGGGAGCACCGCCTGGCGTCCGGCCGGGAACCCTGCCTGGCGTCCGGCCACCGTCCGGCCGGATACTGATCGACGACCCGCCACCGCTGGAAGGAACGCGCATGAACGCCGATGTCCCCCGCGTGATGTGGCACCTGCTGGAGCCCCTGCACGCCGTCACCTACTTCGCGCCCGAGGCGCGGCAGGCCGCCGACGCGGCCGGCATGCGCGGGTTCTGGATGGGCTACTTCGCGATGCGGGCGGCGCCGCTCGGACCGGTCGGCCCGGACGTCGTCACCGCCGCCTTCCACGGCTTCCACCCCGGCCGGGTCTCCCGCGCCCTACCCGACGCCTGGACGTTCGCGCCCCCCGCCGCGGTGCTGCGCGCCCGGCTCGACGGCGCCGGAGCCGCTCTGCGGCGCCTGCTCGCCGGCGCGCCGGCCGACCCGGCGGACGTGGCCGCCGCCGCCGCGCTCGCCTGGGAGGCCGCCGGACACGCCGACACCGCGGGGCGGGTGCTGGGCGCGGCGAACCAGGCCCTGCCCGCGCCGGACGAGCCGTACCTGAAGCTGTGGCAGGCCGCGACCACGCTGCGCGAGCACCGGGGCGACGGGCACGTGGCCGTCCTCGTGGCCCACGGCGTGTCCCCGGTCCAGGCCCACCTGCTCAAGGCCGCGGCGGACGAGACCGGCATCGACGTCCTGCGCGCGGGGCGGCACTGGGCTGCGGACGACTGGGCGGCCGGCGCCGCCGGCCTGCGCGAGCGAGGGTGGCTGGACGGCTCGGACCGTCTGACGGCGCTGGGCGCGCGGG
The DNA here is from genome assembly GCF_053588315.1 of Streptosporangium sp. NPDC003464. Lineage (NCBI taxonomy): Bacteria > Bacillati > Actinomycetota > Actinomycetes > Streptosporangiales > Streptosporangiaceae > Streptosporangium > Streptosporangium sp. NPDC003464. The sequence goes on from NZ_JBSFPS010000271.1 coordinate 10,413, forward strand.
AGCGGGACCGGATCGAGCGGCTGACCGACGAGGCCGCGGCCGGTCCCTGGCGGGCCCTCGGCGAGGAACGCACCGCCGCCCTCTCCCGGCTGCTGCACCCCCTGGCCACCGCCGTGGTCGAGTCGGGCACGCTCCCGGTGCCGAACCCGATGGGCCTGTCCTGGCCGCCCGTCCTCCCGGTCCTCCCGGGTGGGGAGGACGCCCCCCGGACTCATCCGGAAGCCTGAGGTCCTCCGTCGGAGGCGTACTTCAGGGAGCCGACCACGTCGGCGTCGATGGAGAAGAAGCTGTAGAGGTCGGTCATGCGCAGCAGCCGCTCGAAGTGGCCCTGCACGTTCGCCAGCCGCAGCCACCCGCCCGCGTCGAAGGTCAGGGTCATCCCGCTGAGGAACGTCCGCAGGCCGTTGGAGTCACAGAAGGTGATCTCCGCCACGTCGAGGACGATCCTGACGTTTCCACCGGACACCAGCCCGCGGACGGCCTCCCGCAGCAGCGGGCTGGTGTTGCGGTCGATGTCGCCTTCGACGGTGAGCACGGCACAGCCCGCCTCCTCGTGATGGGTGACGTGGATGACCAGGTCTCTACTCATCGCGCTGTCTCTCCCATGCACCGACGATGCGGCCCGCGCCGGCTGCTGTCCAGACTGATCAAGGTATACCCGTCCCGTCCGGCGGGTTGGGCGACAGTCAGGAGACATGTGCGTAACGGCGCGGGCCGCCGGCCGGAGGCCACGCGGCAGGTGCGGCTACCGCCGGGTCAGCCGACGTGGACCATGGGGCGCCGCTCGGCGACGGGCTCGGCCTGGCGGATGACCTCGCGGGTGAGCGGGGGGACGTCCCCGCCACCGAAGACGAGATACCGCAGGAGCGCGCCGACGGGGTTGCCCTCGGCCCAGTGGAAGTAGACGTTGGGCTGCTTGCCGGTCTCGTCGCGCAGGTGGAGCAGGATCGCCGCGATCGCGTTGGGGATGGTGGCGCTCTCCACCCGCAGGATGCGGAAGCCGTAACGCTCCTCGCCGATCACCCGCAGCTCGGAGGTGAACTCCGAGGCGTCGGGGACCGTCACCTCCAGGAAGATCAGCCCTTCGGCACGCCGGAGCCGGTGGCGCTCCCACGCCTCACGGGCCTTGTCGACGTACTCCTTGCAGTCGCGGGCGTTCGGCTCGTTGGCGATCAGATGGATCTCGGCGGCCTCGTTGATGTACCGGCGGGCCTCGTCGTTCATGGTGATCTTCGTGACCCGCAGCTCGGTCGACCGGGTGGCCCGGGAGATCAACGAGGTGACGACGATCGCCAGGACGAAGAACAGCGCGATCACCAGGCCGTCGGGGCGCTCGATGATGTTGGCCACCGTCGCGTAGGCGAAGATCAGCGTGACGGTCCCGAACGGGATCGCGACCTTCGGCCGGCCCTTCTTCCACGCCGAGAGCGTCACCGCGACCGCGGCCGACAGGATGAGCGCCAGCACGCCGGTGGCGTAGGCGCCGCCCTGGGACTCCACGTCCGCGCCGAAGGCGAAGGTGATCGCGAAGGACACGAGCGTGAAGACCAGCACCATCGGTCTGGCCGCGCGTGACCAGTCGGGCGCCATTCCGTAGCGCGGCAGGTAGCGCGGCACGATGTTGAGCAGGCCCGCCAGCGCGGAGGCCCCGGCGAACCACAGGATCGCGATCGTGCTGATGTCGTAGGCGGTGCCGAACCAGTCGCCGAGGTAGCCGTGGGCCAGGTAGGCCAGGGCGCGCCCGTTGGCCTTGCCCCCCTCGGCGAACTCCTCGGCCGGGATCAGCAGGGTGGTGGCGAAACTGGAGGTGATCAGGAAGACGCTCATGATGAGCGCGGCCGTGGTCAGCAGCTTTTTGGCGCCCTTGATCCGCTCCGTCAGGTCGCCCTTGACCAGCGGCATCACCGCCACGCCGGTCTCGAACCCGGACAGGCCCAGGGCGAGCTTGGGCATCACGTAGAGGGAGACGGCGATCATCGCGATCGGGCTGGAGTGCTCGGCGGTCAGTGCCGTCCGCCAGTCGGTGATCAGGCTGGGGTCGGCGACGACGTGCTGTACGGCCACGGCCAGCACGACCACGTTGAGGATCAGGTAGACGGCGACCAGCACGACGGCGATGGAGATCGCCTCGCTGAAGCCCATGAGGAACACCGTGCCGAGCGCCGCGATCAGCACCAGCGTGACCGGCACCTGCCAGCCCTGCCAGGTCTCGGGGACGAACGGGTTGTGCAGGATGTGCGCGGTGGCGTCGGCCGCCGACAGGGTGATTGTCACGATGAAGGCGGTGGCCACGAAGCCGAGCAGGAACAGCACGAGCAGCTTGCCGCGCCAGCCGGGCAGGAGGCTCTCCAGCATCGACAGCGAGCCCAGGCCGTTGGGACTCTCCTTGGCGACGGCGCGGTAGGTCGGCAGCGCGCCGAACAGCGTCAGGGCGACCAGCAGCAGGGTGGCGACGGGGCTGAGGGTCCCGGCGGCCAGGGCGGCGATGCCGGGCTGGTAGCCGAGGGTGGAGAAGTAGTCGACGCCGGTCAGGCACATGACCTGCCACCAGGCGTGCTGCTTGTGCGGAGTCTCTTCGTGGTGGGGCCCGGGGGTCTTCAGATCAGGCCGGTGCAGACCGTCAAGTAACCATTTTCGGATCCCAGAGCTGGTATCCGGCGGGGTCGACATGGTCAACCCGGTCACCCCCTGCGCTCAAAGTCGTACATAAGAGAGGAACACTACCCATGCTGGGTGGTCGCCCTCCGGTCAGCCGTCCCTGCTTCCGGACCCCTTCCCCCGCTCCGGGAAACGAACGTGCGCACGCCGGCGAGAGAGCGCGCCGGTGTGCGCGAGAGGTGGCCGGGATCCCCCGATCCCGGCCCCCCGTGTGCCGGAGGACCGGCCCGCCGCGGAAGGCGCGCTCCCGCGGCGGTGCTCGTCGTGCTTTTCCATGACGGTCTCCTCAGCGGTTGTGGGGGCCGGCCTCTGC
>NZ_JBSFPS010000272.1:0-13346 GCF_053588315.1 Streptosporangium sp. NPDC003464
AGGAACTCGATCGTGGGCTCGTCGGCGTGGTAGGACACCTCGGTCGGCCAGCCGCTGAAATCGTCACCGGTCGAGAACGTGACCGTGCACGGCCCACGCCGTGCCGCCCGGCCGGCAGCCACGAGTCGCCGGCCGCCTCCATCTCGCGCAGTCCGGCCACGACCGCCGCCGTGTCCTCCAGCATGTGGCCCCACGACCACCGGCCGCCCACGCCCCACGGACCGCGACAGTGGAACACCAGGGACGCGTAGCCCGCACGCACCCGCGCCACCGTCGTCGCCGCGCACCACGACAGCTCCGGCGCGGGTGAGCACGCCGAGGTCCACACCGGGAGCGGGGGCCGTCCGGCCGACGTCAGGAGCTCGTGAGGATGACGAGCCGCTGGGTCGCCCGGGTCATCGCGACATAGCGGTCGACCGCTCCTTCGATGCCCTCGCCGAACGCCTCCGGGTCGATGAGGACGACCAGGTCGAACTCGAGCCCCTTCGACAGCTCCGGGCTCAGCGACCGGACGCGGGACGTCGCCCGGAACGTGGGATCACCGATGACGCAGGCGATCCCGTCGGCATGCGCGGCGAGCCAGGCGTCGAGGATCGAGCCCAGGTCCGAAGTGGAACCGTGCACGACGGGGACACCGCTGCTGCGGATGGAGGTCGGCACGTTGGCGTCCGGGAGCGCGGCCCGGATGACCGGCTCGGCCTCCGCCATGACCTCTTCCGGCGTCCGGTAGTTGATGCTCAGGGAGGCCAGGTCGACCCGGTCGAGCCCGATCCGCTCGAGCCGTTCCTGCCACGACTCCGTGAACCCGTGCCTGGCCTGGGCGCGGTCCCCGACGATGGTGAAGCTCCGGGACGGGCACCGGAGCAGCAACATCTGCCACTCCGCGTCGGTCAGCTCCTGGGCCTCGTCCACGACGATGTGCGCGAACGGGCCGGCGAGCAGGTCCGGGTCGAGGGTGGGCAGCTCGGACTCGTCGACCAGATTCCGCTGGAGGTCCGCTCGGCGCAGCTGCGTCACGAGCCCTTCGCCGTCGTCGTCGGCCTCGATCAGGTTCTCGACGACCTGGGCCATGTGCTCGCGCTGGGCGGCGAGAACGGCTTCCTGCCGGCGCTTGCGCCGTGACGCCTCCGGGTCGCCGAGCCGCTGCCGTGCCGCGTCCAGGAGCGGCAGGTCGGACACCGTCCAGGCCTGGGCGTCCCCGCGCTGCAGCTTCCGGACCTCGTCGATGCTGAGCCAGGGAGCGCACTTCCGCAGGTAGGCGGGTACCGACCACAGGTCTCCGACGAGGTCAGCCGCTTCGATCAGCGGCCACGCCCTGTTGAAGGTCGTGAGCAGCTCCCTGTCCTGCAGCAGCGACTTCCGGAGCAGGTCGGCCGAGACGTCGTCGTCGTGCTTGTCCATCAGGATCGTGAGCAGTTCCTCCCAGATCCGGTCGCGCGCCTCGTTGTGCGGAGTACCGGGTTCCGGTGCCTCGAACGCCTCGGCCCAATCGTCGGCGCTCAGCCAGATGTCGGACCAGGGGGTCGTGACCGTCATCCCCTTGGTGGGCGGGTTCTCGTAGAACCTGACGGCCGGCTCGATCGCCTTCAGCAGGTCCGCCGACGACTTCAGGAGAGCCACCTCCGGGTCGGTCTCGATCGCCGCCGCGGCTCCCTCGGTGACGAGGTCCCGCAGGGTGCAGGTCTGCACGCCCTCCTCTCCGAGGCTGGGGAGGACGTCGGCGACGTAGGCCAGGTAGGGCTGGTGCGGACCGACGAACAGCACGCCGCCCCGGCGGTGACCGAGTCGGGGGTCGGAGTAGAGGAGGTAGGCGGAGCGGTGCAGCGCGACGACGGTCTTCCCCGTACCCGGACCGCCGTCGACGACGAGAGCGCCGCGGGATCCCGCGCGGATGATGGCGTCCTGGTCGGCCTGGATGGTGCCGAGCACGTCTCGCATCCGGGCCGACCGGTTGCCGCCCAGGCTGGCGATGAAGGCGGACTGGTCGTCGAGCGCGGCGTGCCCCTCGAACCCGTCCGAGGTGAACACCTCGTCCCAGTAGTCGCTGATCCGGCCGCGGGTCCAGCGATACCTGCGGCGGCTCGCCAGCCCCATCGGGTTGGCGTGGGTGGCGCCGAAGAACGGCTCAGCCGCGGGGGAGCGCCAGTCGAGCAGCAGCCGGCGGCCCGCGCTGTCGGTGAGGCCGAGCCGTCCGATGTACACGGGCTCGGGGTCGTCCGCGCCGACGATGCGCCCGAGGCACAGGTCCAGACCGAAGCGGCGCAGGGCTCGCAGGCGAGCGGTCAGCCGGTGGATCTCCAAGTCCCGGTCCATCGCCTGCCGGCCGATGCCGCCGGGCGCCCTGCGCTCGGTGTCGAGGCGGTCGGACAGGTCGGCTATCGACCGCTCAAGGCTCTCCGCGATGGCCGCGAAGTGCTGCTCGTCGCCGGCGATCAGCGCCGGGTCGGCCTTGGGGGAGAGGTGGTCGGGAAGGTCAAACGCGCTGGTGGTCAGCGGGTTCACGGTATCAGCTCCGATTAGAGGTGGCTTGCGGCCGTTACGCGTGGCAAGGCGTCCGGACCGGCGTGACGGACCTGGTGGCCATGACGGGCGGCGCTCCGCCTGAGGTGGCCCCGTGGCCGTTGCCGGTTCAGGCCGCCAGGGTCTGCGGGTTCTGGTGTTCTGGGTCCTGGCTCGGCGGTCCCGCGTGGCTCACGCGGGCACCGGCGGCACGCCGGCACCGCGGACTCCTCGTCCGGCGGCGCGCACACCCGCACCTCCGCGCCGGGTTCCCGCAAACTCACCGCGAGTCCCATCAGCGGTTCGACGTCCCCGCGCGACCCATACGTCGACGACAACACACGCACTTCGTGACTCCCGATTTCCGCAGGTTCCGGCCTCGGCCGACGATTCTGCGGCACGACCCGGGTCTTGTGGCAAGCCCCCCGGTGCGCTATACGTTAAGAGTGGAAAGGAGTGGGCACTCCCCTTTCCCTCACCGTCCGCCGCAGTCGGACGACCTCCTCCTCGCAGAGCGACGGCGCGCCACGTAACGGAGGTGCCGCCGGCCCAGGAGGATCTCCCACGGGCCTGCGGACGCGGCCGCCGGACGAGAGGTCCCTCACCCTCCTCGGAGCCCGTGACAAGACCTTGCAGGGGTGTCCCGGCGCGGCGTGACCCGGGTGATGCCCGTGCTCCTGCTCCCGCTCGCCGGAACGGGAGCAGCAGCGGGAGCAGGAGCAGGAGCGGCCGTCGCCCCGGTCAGGGCCGGTCCGCAGGGGCGCGCACGGCGGAGACGGCCGCGGCCCAGTCCACCGGGTCGGCGTCCTGCTCGGCGCGGACCAGCAGGTGGGCGCCGTCCACGGCTGTCCCGGTGTCGGGGGCCACGACGAGCGCGCCGGCCGGGACCGGGCCGGAGGTGGCCGCCACCCCGAGTCTGGCCAGCCGCTGGGCCAGGGCCGAGGCCCGGCCGCCGCCGGCGACGACCAGCGGGCGCCCCTGCAGGAGGGCGATGGTGAGCGCCACGTGGGCCGCGGCGTCGCCGGTGCCGTGGTGCACCGCGATCGGCCCCGCCGCGGTCAGGACCTGACCCGAGGGGTCCGGGGAACCCGGGGCGCCGGGGCCGTCCGGGGAGGTCCGGAGACCGGCGGAGGCCGGCGGCCCCGCGGACGTCTGGAGGCCGGGACCGTCCAGGGGCGCCTGGGGGCGGCCGGGGACGCCCGGGGAGGCCGCAGAGCCCAGGGGGCCCTCCTGGGGGCCGGGAGCCTCCGGGAGCGCGGAGACCGTCACCACGCGGCAGACGGCGGCGGCGCGGATCCCGGCGTAGCCGGGGACGCCGGCCGGCAGCACCACCAGATCGGGCTGCGCGCCGCCGACCAGCTCGGGCAGCTCGGCCGCCACGTCGCCGCTGAACCGGCTCACGACCTTGGCCTCGGAGCCGTGGCGGCGGGCCGTGGCGGCGAGGCTCTCCAGTTCGTGGAGGGTCTCGGCCAGCTCGGCGAGCTCGAAGGACAGGCCGTTGCCGACCTCCAGGCGGCCCTGCGGGTAGGGGCGCAGGTGGGCGAGGACCACCTCCGACGGGGAGGCGGCCCGGGCCAGGGTGGCCGCCAGGTCCGCCAGCGGCCCCTGCTCGGCGGGGGAGCCCGGGACGACGGCCAGCACCCGGTGGGCGGCGCTCTCGCCGAGGGCGGCCCGCTCGGCCTCGGCGATGTCGCGGGCTATCCGCCGCTCGGGATACACCCAGCGCAGCAGCGGGCCGGTCATCGCGGTGGTGACGAGGGCCATCACCACCATCAGCGAGTAGAGCTCGTTGTCGAGCACGCCCTTCTGCAGGCCGACGGTGAGAATGACGATCTCGGTCAGGCCGCGGGTGTTGAGCAGGGTGGCCATCGCCCAGGACTGCCGGTTGGGCAGCCGCTGCGCCCGCGCCGCCGCGTAGGAGCCGAGCAGCTTGCCGCCGACCGCCACCGCCAGGATCGCGGCCAGCGTGCCGAGGCTGGACAGGTCCAGCGCGCGGAGGTCGACGTTGAGCCCCGCCACCACGAAGAACATCGGCAGCAGCAACAGCACCGCGAGCTGCTCCAGCCGTTCCAGGATCTCGTGGTTGAGCCGCTCGGCGCCCTCGCGGGGCATCACCGCGCCGAACATGAACGCCCCGAAGATGAAGTGCACGTGCATCCACTCGGTGGCCCAGGCGGAGCCGATGAGGCCGATGAGCACCAGCGACAGCAGGCTCGGCGTCAGCCGCCCCGCCTTCTCGTGGGCCGGCACCAGCCGGGCCAGCAGCGGCCGGACCACCAGGAACATCACCAGCGCGTACGGCACGGCGAGCAGGACCTTCCACTGCCCCTCGGCGTCGCCGGCCCCGGCGATGCCCACCACCACGGCGAGCACCGTCCAGGCGAGCACGTCGATCACCGCGGCGGCGGCCAGCGACAGGCCGCCGAGCGCGATGCGCTGCATGCCGCGGTCGGTGAGGATGCGCGCCAGCACCGGGAAGGCGGTGGCGGCCATCGCCGCACCCATGAACAGCACGAACGCGAGCGTCTTGGCGCCGCCCACGTGGTCGCCGGCGATGCCGAGCGCGAGCGCGCAGCCCAGGACGAACGGCAGCACGGTGGAACCGAGCGCCACGGTCACCGCGATCCGGCCCTTGCCCCTGACCAGTTTCTGGTCCAGCTCCAGGCCGACGACGAACATGAACAGCACCAGGCCGACGTTCGCCAGCGCCTGGAGCGGGGGGCGCATCTCCGCGCCGAACAGCTTCTCGCCGATGAGCGGGCCGAGGAGCGTGGGGCCGAGCAGGATGCCCGCCACGATCTCACCGACGACCGGAGGCTGGCCGAGCCGTCTGGCGAGCGCCCCCAGCAGTCGCGCGGCGGCCAGGACGATCACCAGGTCGAGCAGGAGCAGATCCACGTGGAGCACTTGCGAACACGCTTCCCGTACGTAATGAAAAGCCCCGAGAATGACCATGGCGACGTTACCGTGTGCGGGACGTGGCCGCGAGGGGCGCGTGAGGCGCGGAGGGGAGATATCGGTGGACGGCATCGCCGACTACGAGTTCGTCCGCTCGCTGGGGGCGGGCAACCATGGCGAGTTCTATCTGGCGAGGAGGCCTGGCCGCCTGCCGGTCGAGGCCGAGTACGTCGCGGTGAAGGTGGTGGGGGGCACCGGCGGCGACGCCTTCCGGCGGGCCACGCGCGAGCTGAAGGCCTTCGCCGCGGTGCGCTCGCCGTACCTGGTGACGCTCTACGACGCGGGCCAGCAGGGTGGGGTCTTCTACTACTCGATGGAGTATCTGCCCGGCGGCTCGCTGGGCAGGCCCGCCGAGCCGCCGTCGCGGGAGCGGGCGCTGCGCTCGGTCGCCTGCGTGGCCCACGCCGCGCAGGCGCTGCACGAGGAGGGCATCGTGCACCGCGACATCCGCCCCGGCAACGTGCTGCTCACCGACGAGGGGGGCAAACTCTCGGACCTGGGGCTGTCGCAGGTGCTGATGCCGGGGGCGACGGTGACCGGGATGGGCGGCATCGGCTCGGTGGAGTTCACCGACCCGGCGCTGCTGCAGGGCGACAGGCCCGCTCCCGCCGGGGACGTGTGGTCGCTCGGCGCGACGCTGCACTGGGCGGTGACCCGCACCGGCCTGTACGGCGAGCTGCCCGTCCACGACCCGCTGCTGACCCTGCGCAAGGTCTACAGCACGCCGCCGTCGCTCCACCCCGGCCTGGGGCCCGAGCTGGCCGAGCTGGTGCACGCCTGCATCGGGGACGTGGCCGGGCGGCCCACCGCCGGGGGGCTGGCCGACCGGCTCTACGCGCTGGTGGCCTGAAGCCGGTCCAGCTCGGCGCCGAGCAGCCTCTCCAGGCGTTGCGCGCCGAGCCGGCCGGGGTAGAGCAGGCTGCGCACGCTCAGCCCGTCCACCAGGGCCAGCAGCCGCTCGGTGACGTCGCCGAGATCCTCCCCGGTGGAGATCTCCCCGGCCTCGGCCGCCGCGCCGAGCAGGCTGCGCACCAGATAGCGCAGCTCCTCGGCCTCGGCACGCTGCGCCTCCAGCATCGCCGGGCTGGTCAGGCTCCGGCTCCAGAAGCCGATCTCCAGCCCGCTCTCCCGGGCGCGCTCGTCGTCCAGCGGCAGGTTGTCGAGCAGGAGCTCGCGGAGCGCGGCCAGCCCGCCGCGGCCGGAGAGCTTGCCGTGCAGCCGTTCCACGATGCGCCGGTGCGAGGAGCGCAGCGCCGACAGCATGATGTCGTCCTTGTCGGCGAAGTAGTGGGTGAGCACGCCGTTGGAGTAACCGGCCTCCTTGGCGATGGCCCTGGTCGTGGCCGCCTCGATGCCCTCGCGCAGGATGATGCGGCGGGCGGCCTCGACGACCTCCTCCCGGCGTTCCCCGTGGTCGACGATCTTCGGCATCCGGCCCTCCCTGGTTTCCCTCGTTGACACGGTATTCGGGCGCCCGTCTATTATCCGCTGAAGACATGAGGAGGGCTCACTATGACTGTCGTCACCCTCGGGGTGCACATCGTGGACGTGCTCGCCCGGCCGGTGGAGTCGATCCCGGCCGGGCAGGACACCCACCTGCTGGAGCAGATCCGCGTCACCGCGGCGGGCGCCGCCGCCGGGACCGCCGTCTGCCTGGCCGGGCTCGGCGTCCCGGTCGCCTCGATGGGGGCGGTCGGCGGCGACGAGCTCGGCGACCTCCTCCTCATGATCATGGAGCGGCGCGGGGTGGACGTCACCGGCGTCGTCCGCAAGGACGGCGAGCAGACCGCCGCCTCGATCCTGCCCATCAGGCCCGACGGGGGGCGCCCCTCCTTCCACGTGCCCGGCGCCAACCTCGGCCTGTCCCTCGCCGACCTCGACCGCGGGCGCGTCAGCGGCGCGCGGGTCGTGCACCTGGGCGGCATGGACGCGACCTGGGGCCTGCACGACCCGGACTTCTTCGCCCTGCTGGCCGAGGCGCGGGGGGCGGGCACGGTCATCACGATGGACCTACTGTCCAATATGGCCGATCTGATGCCGGGCGCACGGAGCTTTCTGCCGTATGTGGACTACCTGCTGCCCAACGAGGAGCAGGCACTCATGATGAGCGGCGCGGCCGGCGTGGAGGAGGCCGCGCTCGCGCTGCTGGACGAGGGGCCCAGGGCGGTGCTGGTCACGCTGGGCGGCGAGGGCAGCCTGATCGCCACCGCGTCGGGCCTCACCCGGCTGCCCGCCCTCGACGTCCCCGTGGTGGACACCACCGGCTGCGGCGACGCCTACTGCGCCGGGTTCATCGCCGGCCTGGTCGACGGTCGCGACGTGACCGGCGCCGCGGAACTCGGCACCGCGGTGGCCGCCCGGGTCGCCGGAGGGCTCGGCTCGGACGCCGGCCTCGACGGGGCACAGGAACTACGGGAGAGCCGATGAGCCGGCCGGTGCCGGCCGCCTGCGCGGCCCCGGCCGTCCGGCCGCGACCGTCCCAACTGTGAAAGGACGACACATGTCCATCGACGCCAACCTCCGTGAGCGGGCCGCCAGGGTCGTCCCGGGCGGCATGTACGGCCACCTCAACGCGGCCCTGCACGGCCCCGACTACCCGCAGTTCTTCGTCGGCGGCCAGGGATGCCGCCAGCTCGACGCGGACGGCCGCGAGTACATCGACCTCATGTGCTCCTGGGGCCCTGTCGTGCTCGGCCACCGCCACCCCGCCGTGGAGGCCGCCGTCGCCGCCCAGCTCGCCGCCGGCGACTGCCTCAACGGGCCCGGCCCGGTCTACGTGGAGCTCGCCGAGCTCATGGTGGAGACGATCCCGCAGGCCGACTGGGTGATGTTCTCCAAGAACGGCACCGACGCCACCACCCAGGCGCTGATGGTCGCCCGGGCCGCCACCGGCCGGACCAAGGTGCTCATGGCCCACGGCTCCTACCACGGGGCCGACCCCTGGTGCACGCCCAGCCCGTCGGGCACCACCCCCAACGAGCGCGCCGACCTGATCGAATACGCCTACAACGACCTGGCGAGCGCGGAGGAGGCCGCGGCCCGGGCGGAGGGCGACGTCGCGGCGATCATCGTGACGCCCTTCAAGCACGACTCCTTCGAGGACCAGGAGCTCGCCGCCGCCGAGTTCGCCCGGGGCCTGCGGGCCCTGGCCGACCGGATCGGCGCGGCGCTGGTGATCGACGACGTGCGCGGCGGCTGGCGGCTCGACCTCGGCGGCTCGTGGGAGACCCTGGGGGTCCGCCCCGATCTGTACGCCTTCAGCAAGGCCATGGCCAACGGCCACCCGATCGCCGCCGTCACGGGCGTGGACTCCCTGCGGGGCCCGGCCCAGACGATCTACTCCACCGGCTCGTTCTGGTTCAACGCGGCGCCGATGGCCGCGGCCAAGGCCACCATCGAGACCCTGCGCGACATCGGTGGAGTGGCCCTGATGGAGCGGGCGGGCACCCGTCTGCGCGAGGGGCTGGCCGCGCAGGCCGCCGCCCACGGCTTCGTGGTCAACCAGACCGGCCCGGCGCAGATCCCGTGGCTCTCCTTCGAGGGCGACGCCACCTTGGAGAAGGGCATGTTCTGGTCGGCCGCCTGCCTGCGGGAGGGGGTCTACCTCCACCCCTGGCACAACTGGTTCCTGTCGGCCGCCCACACCGACGCCGACATCGACCGCGCCCTGCAGGGCACCGACGCGGCCTTCGCCAGGCTCAGGACGGAGTTCGGCGCCGACTGAGGGCCCCTCGCCGCGCGGCTACCCCGGGGGGCGCAGGCGGTACCACTGCAGGTCGTCCAGGCGCGTGCCGTCGGGACCCGGCAGCAGCCCGTGCAGGAGGGCCTCCCGGTGGAAGCCCGCGCCCTCCAGCACCCGGTGCGAGGCGACGTTGTCCGGGGAGGTGCCCGCGACGATCCGGGCCAGGGGCGTGTGCTCGAAGGCCCACTCCACCAGCAGGCTCACCGCCCGGGTGGTGAGGCCCCGGCCGCGGAACTCCGGCAGCGTGCTGTAGCCCACCATGGCCTGGCCCAGCGGCGGGATGACCGAGGTGAGCTGGATGTGCCCGGTGAAGACGCCGGTCCCGGCGTCGCGGACGGCCACCTCGACCCGGTCGCCCGCCAGCCAGCGCATGCCCGCCTCCCGGCAGGCCGTCTCGCTCTCGACCGGATCGGGGGCCTGCGGGGGCACGCTGTAGGCCACGACCTCCGGCAGGTTCTGCAGCGCGTGGTAGTCGTCGGCGTCGGCCTCGGCCAGTGGCGTCAGCCGTACCACGCCGTCGGACAGCGAGCCGCCGGGGAAGGGGGGCAGATACGGCCGCGTGCGGTCACCGGAGTCGTCCGAGAGCCTGGCGAAGGAGACCAGGTCGCCACGGGTGCCGTCGCGCCGGTCCTCGGCCGAGCGCTGCACGCCCTCGCGGTGGAAGCCGGCGGCCAGCGCGACCCGCTGGCTGGGCAGGTTCTCCACGTCGGCCAGCAGCTCCATGCGCCGCACCCCGTGGGCGAAGGCCCACTCGGTCAGCGCCCTGGTGGCCGCCGTGGCGGCTCCGCGGCCCCGCGCCCACGGCGCGATCAGGTAGCCGATCTCGCCGTTGCCGCGCGAGTCGAGGGGCTTGAGCCCGATGTTGCCCAGCCACTCGTCCGTGCCGGCGTCCGCCACGGCGAAGGAGGCGCCGCCGCTCTCCCACAGCTGCTCGGCGACCTTCAGGTAGGAGACCGCGTCGTCGTGGGTGTAGGGCACCGGCACGGTCGGGATGAAGCGCCGGATCTGCGGGTCGGCGCAGGCGCGGGCGATCAGCTCCACGTCGTCGGTGCTGAGTGCCCGCATGACGACCGGGCCGGCGGGGATCACGTCTCGAGGAAACACCCTTCAAGTGCTATCAGCTACCCCTATCGTGGGCGAATCATTTCCGATCTCCCCTGAACAGGGGGCGCGCGGCTCCGGGCCGGACCGGGCGGCGGCCGTACGCCGATAACCTTGCGGGCATGGGTTTTCGCAGGCATGGGCCGTTTCAGGCCGGGGATCAGGTTCAGCTCACCGACCCCAAGAACAAGCGTCACACGGTGACGCTGAAGGAAGACGGGGTCTTCCACACGCACAAGGGCGGGATCCCGCACAGCGAGCTGATCGGCCAGCCCGAGGGGTCGGTGGTGCGCTCCTCCGGCGGCACCCAGTATCTCGCGTTCAGGCACCTGCTCCAGGACTACACGCTGTCCATGCCCCGCGGCGCGGCGGTCATCTATCCGAAGGACTCGGCGCAGATCGTCGCCATGGCCGACATCTTCCCCGGGGCGCGCGTCGTCGAGGCGGGCGTCGGCTCCGGGGCGCTCACGTGCTTCCTGCTGCGCGCCGTCGGCGGCGAGGGCAGCGTCACCTCCTACGAGCGGCGTGCGGACTTCGCCGAGATCGCCACCAAGAACGTGGAGAAGTTCTACGGCGGTCCGATGGACCAGTGGCGCCTGGTGGTGGGCGACTTCGTGGAGGCGCTCGACGAGAGCGACGTCGACCGGATCATCCTGGACATGCTCGCTCCGTGGGAGTGCGTCGACGCCGCCGCCAAGGCGCTCACGCCGGGCGGTGTCATCTGCTGCTACGTGGCGACCACCACCCAGCTGTCGCGCACGGTCGAAACTCTCCGCGAACACGGGAGTTTCACCGAGCCCCATGCGTGGGAGACCCTGGTTCGCGACTGGCATGTCGAGGGCCTGGCCGTACGGCCCGATCACCGGATGGTCGGGCACACCGGCTTCCTCGTCACCGCCCGCCGCATGGCGGACGGGGTGACGCCACCACCCCGTCGTAGGCGTCCGGCAAAGGGGGCACATGGCGAAGAGCTCGGTTCTTCCACCAGATGATGACGATTCGGCCACGACGGTACGTTTACCCGTGACAAGGGAACAGATCGACGTGTTCTCATGCTCCCAGGGCTAAACGCACCATAAGGGATTAATCATTGCCCACTTAATGTAGCCATACGAACACTGCTCTACCAGGTAACGGACAGCCCCCAGATGGGTAGGGTTTTGAGTAGTCGGTCTCGACTGGGAAGGAGGTGACGCCGTGGCAGCTCGCGACGACGCTGAGGCTCGAGCCGCGCAGCGCGAACGGGAGGTCGCTGACCTCACAACACAGGTCTCCTTCCTGCAGGAGGAGCTCACCGCGCTACGTCGGAAGCTGACGGAGTCTCCCCGGCAGGCCAGGGTCATCGAAGAGCGTCTCCATGAAGTGCAGGCGAATCTGGCGGCCGTCACCGGCCAGAACGAGCGTCTGGTGGCCACCCTCAAGGAGGCCAGAGACCAGATCGTCGCGCTGAAGGAGGAGGTCGACCGGTTGGCGCAGCCGCCATCCGGATTCGGCGTGTTCCTCGAAAGCAGGGAAGACGGCACGGTGGAGGTCTTCACCGGTGGCCGCAAACTTCGGGTGAACGTCAGTCCAGCGGTGGACGCCGACTCGCTGAAGCGTGGCCAGGAGGTCATGCTCAACGAGGCGCTCAACGTGGTCGAGGCCCTCGGATACGAGGACATCGGCGAGATCGTGATGCTCAAGGAGCTCCTTGAGGACGGCCAGCGCGCGCTGGTGATCTCGCACGCCGACGAGGAGCGGGTGGTGAAGCTCGCCGAGTCGCTGCTGGGCCAGCCGGTCCGGGCCGGCGACTCACTGCTGCTGGAGCCGCGCTCGGGCTACGTCTACGAGCGCATCCCCAAGTCCGAGGTCGAGGAGCTCGTCCTGGAGGAGGTGCCCGACATCTCCTACGAGGAGATCGGCGGGCTCATGCGGCAGATCGAGCAGATCCGGGACGCGATCGAGCTTCCCTACCTGCACGCCGACCTCTTCCGCGAGCACAAACTGCGTCCGCCCAAGGGTGTGCTGCTGTACGGCCCGCCCGGCTGCGGCAAGACGCTCATCGCCAAGGCCGTCGCCAACTCCCTGGCCAAGCAGGTCGCGGAGAAGACCGGCCAGTCCGGAAAGAGTTTCTTCCTCAACATCAAGGGTCCCGAGCTTCTCAACAAATACGTCGGTGAGACCGAGCGGCACATCCGCCTGGTCTTCCAGCGGGCCCGTGAGAAGGCCTCCGAGGGCACCCCGGTGATCGTGTTCTTCGACGAGATGGACTCGATCTTCCGGACCCGCGGCTCGGGCGTCTCCTCCGACGTCGAGAACACCATCGTTCCCCAGCTCCTGTCGGAGATCGACGGCGTCGAGGGCCTGGAGAACGTGATCGTGATCGGCGCCTCCAACCGCGAGGACATGATCGACCCGGCGATCCTGCGGCCCGGCCGCCTGGACGTCAAGATCAAGATCGAGCGGCCGGACGCCGAGGCGGCCAAGGACATCTTCTCGAAGTACCTCATCGAAGACCTCCCCCTCCACCCCGAGGACCTCGCCGAGCACGGCGGAAGTCGCGAGGGCACCATCTCGGGCATGATCCAGCGGGTGGTCGAGCGGATGTACACCGAGAGCGAGGAGAACCGCTTCCTCGAGGTGACCTACGCCAACGGCGACAAGGAGGTCCTGTACTTCAAGGACTTCAACTCCGGCGCCATGATCCAGAACATCGTCGACCGCAGCAAGAAGATGGCGATCAAGCAGTTCCTCGAGTCCGGGCAGAAGGGCCTGCGGATCCAGCATCTGCTGGCGGCCTGCGTGGACGAGTTCTCCGAGAACGAGGACCTGCCCAACACCACCAACCCCGACGACTGGGCCCGCATCTCCGGCAAGAAGGGCGAGCGGATCGTCTACATCCGCACCCTCGTGACGGGCAAGCAGGGCACCGAGGCCGGCCGGTCCATCGACACGGTGGCCAACACCGGCCAATACCTCTGACCCACCCACGGCGGCGCGGCGTTCCCCGAGATGGCCGCGCCACCGGCGTTCCCGGCACCACCCACGGCGGCGCGGCGCTCCTTCC
>NZ_JBSFPS010000273.1:0-13342 GCF_053588315.1 Streptosporangium sp. NPDC003464
CACGGTGTTGCGCATCTGGGCGCGCGGGCCCGGAACGTCGCACCGGGTGGCGGTGGGCAACCGGCGCCTGCTGGAGCGCGAAGGCGTGCATGTCGGCACGCTCGATGCGCGCCGTGACGAGGTGGCCGCCGGCGGCCGCACGGCCGTCATGGTCGCGGTCGACGGTGCGGCGGCCGGGGTGATCGGCATCGCCGACGCACCCCGGCAGACCTCGGCGGCGGCGGTGGCCGCCCTGCACGACCTCGGCGTCGAAGTGGTCATGCTCACCGGCGACAACGCCGCCACCGCGCGGCGGATCGCACAGCGGCTGGGGATCGACACCGTCATCGCCGAGGTGCTTCCCGGAGACAAAGCGACCAAGATCGCCGAACTGCAGGCCGGGGGCCGCAGGGTCACCATGGTCGGCGACGGTGTCAACGACGCCCCCGCCCTCGCCCGGGCCGACCTGGGCATCGCCATCGGCGCCGGCACGGACGTGGCCATCGAGACCGCCGACGTCGTGCTCATGCGCTCCGACCCCCTCGACGTGCCCACCGCACTGCGCATCGGTCGCGGCACCCTGCGTAAGATGCGCCAGAACCTGGGCTGGGCGATCGGCTACAACACCGTCGCCCTGCCCGTCGCCGCGGGCGTGTTCGAGCCCGCGTTCGGCCTGGTGCTGCGCCCCGAGATCGCTGCCCTGTCCATGTCCGGCTCCAGCGTCATCGTCGCCGTCAACGCTCTCGCCCTCAAGGGGCTTCACCTGCCCGCCCCCGCCGAGTCGCCACCGGGCGAGAGCACCCGGGCGTGATCGGGACCAAAGAGACGTCCCCCTCCGATGCCGAGGGCGCACTGTGGTTCACAACGGGGGTCTCCGTCCGGGAGTGCCCACCCGATCTGAGCAGGAGGACCGGGATGAGCCTTGCCCGCCGTATCGCGGACCTGTCTCGAATCAAGGCGCACAAAGTGCTGGACAGCGCGGAAGATCCCCGCGAGGTGCTCGACTGCTCCTGCTCCAGATAGCTGGAGCCGCTGAACAAGGTCCGCGGCGGATGTGGCCACCAGCCGTAAGCACGTGGAGCTACAGCTGAACCAGCCGCAGGAATCCGCGGCCAGGCTCCAGGGACAGGCGCAGCAGGCGCTGTCCTTGGGCAAGAAGGAGATCGCCCGGGAGGTTCATCCGTCAACGCTGAGGAGGATCGTAGACGCGGAGTCAGAGGGCTTCGCCGGCGACAACCCGGCGCTTGAGGCGGATCAGCTCCTTGGGGGCGTTGACCGCCACCGCGCCCACCAGACGACCATCCCGAGCGAAGCCGACCGCGAAGCTGTCCTCCTCCACCGAGCCCGTGAGCACTCTGACCTCGTCGGCCAGGTGCGGGAGACCCGCCGTCTGGATCCGGGCCCCGTGCACGTGTGTGGCGTACGAGGGCAGGTCCGCGTACGGCTTCGCGTTCTCCGGTCCGGCCAGCAGGTTGAGAGCGGCCACCGCGCCCTGGTCGTTGGCCGTCGCCCAATGCTCGACCCGGACCAGCGAGTCGCCGTACAGGCCGTGCGGCCAACGGGCCACGTCCCCGGCCGCCACGACGTCGGTGCTTCCCTTGGCGTACAGGGTCGGCTCGCAGACCACGCCGTCCTCGACGGTCAAGCCGCTGCCCGCGAGCCATTCGGTGTTGGGCACGACGCCCATGCCGGCGATCACGAGATCGGCGGGGACGGTCACGCCGTTGCTCAGCCGTACTCCTTCCACCCGCGTCTCACCTTCGAAGCCGATCGCCCGGACCCCGGACACCAGTTCCACCCCGTTGCGACGGTGATGAGCGGCAAGCCAGAGCGCGGTGTCGGATCCCACGGTGGCGAGCATGGGATGGGGAGCACTGTCGATCAGAGTCACCTGGTGGCCGAGTGACCGGGCGGTGGAGGCCACCTCACCGCCGATGAAGCCGCCGCCGATCACAACGACCTGCCGCGGTCCTCCCTCCAGCTCGGCACGGAGAGCCAGAGAGTCCTCGATGGTGCGCAGGGTGTGCACGCCTGCAGGATGCTCAGCCAGTCGCTTCGGCCGTGCGCCGGTTGCGATGACAAGCCCGTCGTAGCCGATCTCCGAGCCGTCGTCGAGCGTGACGATCTTGTCGGCTGTGTTGAGGGCGGCGGCCCGGCGCCCCCGCAGCCAGTGGTCGCCGAGTTCCTCGGCTCCTGGCAGCGTGACGTCGTCGTCACCCCGCAGGACGCTCTTGGACAGCGGAGGGCGGTTGTAAGGCAGATGGGTCTCCGCGCCGATCAGCGTGACCTCGCCGTCGAATTCTTCGCGTCGGAGGGCCTGTACCGCTCGCAGCCCGGCCAGCGACGCACCAACCACAGTGATTCGGTTCATGGGGCGAAGGTACCCTACCGGGGTATATGCATGGGTGTGATGTGGATCACATGTACACGGGGAGGAGATCAGCATATGGTGCACAGGGCGATACCTATGGGGGGTATCCTCACAAGGAGGACGGAATGAGCACCGCCACTTACAAGGTCACGGGCATGACGTGCAACGGCTGCGCCACCAAGGTGAAGAACCAGATCAGCGCGGTCGCAGGCGTCAGCAGCGTGGACGTCGAGCTCGCCACCGGTCACGTCACCGTGACCACGGAGAGCCCCATCGACAACGCCGTCATCATGGACACCATCGAGGAGACGGGGTACGAGGTAGTTCTGGTCTGATCGGCCGGCGTCGGGCGCGGCATGTCACGGGCCCGACGCCCGGCCACCGATGGCGGGGGCGGCAGCCGGCTCGCCACCGGGTACCGGGAGGGGCGAGACGGTCGCCGCACCCCCGGCTGCGACCGTGCGGAGAGAGCCTGCGGCAGAGTGGCGTAGGCATTCGAATCCGGCGAGATGCGGGTCATCGGCGCGGTCCCGACGGCGGTGAGCCCGGTCGAGGCCGGACCGCGCAGCAATGAGGCCACGGGGAAGACGGCCGGTCCGGCGAGCAGTGTCCGCCGCGCGCCGAGGGTGTCGGCCAACCGGCCGCCCAGCACCATGAGTCCGCCGAAGCACAGCGTGCAGGCAGTGACGACCCACGCGAGGGCTTCTCGGTCGAGTTCCGGTCCGCTGCCGACCGCGGGTGGTGCGACCTGCGCCACGGTGATGTCGATGATCGACATGAACCGCGCCAAGCACGGTGGGACCAGTACGGCCCAGCCTCGGTTCTTCCTGTTCCCTCCACAGACCGAGCACTCATGTTCAAGTCAGATATACCCAGGGGGGGTTCCGGAATACCCCTGAGGGGTATAGTGTTAGCGGCAGATGAGGAGGACACGATGAGACGCCTTCAAGCACTTGACCCGTCAGAAGCCCCCGACAAGTCCCGCGAGATCCTGGGTGACATCGTCGCCAGGCGCGGCGGGGTGGGCGACATGGTGGCCACGATGGCTCACTCGCCCGCACTGCTCCAGGGCTACCTGGACTTCTCCCGCGCGATCAAGCGGGTGAAGATCCCCCGCCCGCTGAGCGAGAAGATCTCGCTCGCGGTGCAGGAGTGGATCGGTTGCGCGATGTGCTTGTCGGCGCACACCAAGGCGGCGCGAGCGGCGGGGCTCAGCGAAGGGGACATCGAGCTGGCTCGCCAGGGCACCTCGACCGACGCGCGCGAGGCCGCCTTGATCGCCGTGGCCGTGCGGGTGCTGGCCGAGCCTTCGTCCCTCTCTGACGAGGACGTGGCCGAGCTGCGAGCCCACGGCTGGAGCGACCGGGTGATCGCGGAGATCGTCGGCCTGGTGTCGCTGAACCTGTTGACCGGCGCCTTCAACCTGTTGATCGGACTTGAGCCCGATGAATGACAGGGCGGCTCACCTGCGGCGACTGCGCCGGGTGGAGGGGCAGGTGCGAGGCCTGCAGCGGATGGTCGACGAAGACAAGTACTGCATCGACGTCCTGACCCAGGTCTCGGCGGCCACCAGCGCCCTGCGGTCCTTCTCCCTGGCCCTCCTGGGGGAGCACATGGCCCACTGCGTCGTGGAGGCGACGCGGAAGGGCGGCGTCGAGGCGGACATCAAGATCAAGGAAGCGACCGACGCGATCGCGCGCCTGGTCCGTTCATAAGAGTCACAAGACGAGAGGTGATTGTCATGGCTACCGCCACCTACACCGTTAAGGGCATGACCTGCGGACACTGCGTCAGCTCCGTCAAGGAGGAGGTCGGCGAGGTCGCCGGTGTGGCCGAGGTCGACGTCGACCTGGCCACCGGGCTGCTGACCGTGACGAGTGAGAGCCCGGTCGACGCGGCGCGGATCAACGCCGCGGTCGAGGCGGCCGGATACGAAGTGGTGAACCCATGAACACCGCAGTGAAGCTCGGCACCTACGTGGCAGGCCTCGCCGTGGTCTTCGGCGGAGCGCTCGGGATCGGCAACGCCGTCGGACCGCTGGGCGGGGAGCCGGCGAAGCCGAGCCATGACAGCGGCAACCACGCCGCGGCGACTCCGGCTCCACAGGCCACCGCGGGCCACGGAGAGCATGCCGCTCCCGCGCAACAGGCCAAGGACAATACCCCTGGGGGGCTCCAAGTGTCCGAGAACGGCTATACCTTCACCCCGCTCACCGCGGCGATCAAGCCGGGCGAGCCGACAGACTTCCAGTTCACCGTGACCGGCCCTGACGGCAAGGCGGTCACCGACTACCAGGTCCAGCACGACAAGAAGCTCCACTTCATCGTCGTCTCGCGTGACCTGGGCACCTTTCAGCATCTCCACCCGGTCGAGGCCGGCGGCGGCGTCTGGTCGGTCAAGATGACGCTGCCCGAGGCAGGGGCCTACCGAGCCTTCGCCGACTTCGCGCCGACCGGCGGTCAGGCCCTGACGCTCGGCGGCGACCTGCTCGTCGCGGGCGACTACACGCCCAAGGCGCTGCCCGCGGCCAGCCGTACGTCCGAGGTCGACGGCTACACCGTCACCCTCGACGGCGAGCTGCTCCCCGGACAGCAGAGCAAGCTCACCCTCAAGGTCAGCAAGGACGGCAAGCCGGTCACCGACCTGCAGCCCTACCTCGGCGCCTACGGGCACCTGGTGGCCCTGCGCGGCAGCGACCTGGCCTACCTCCACGTACACCCCGACGGCGAGCCCGGCGACGGCAGGACCCAGCCCGGCCCGGAGATCGTCTTCTACGCCGAGGTGCCCAGTCGCGGCGACTACCGACTCTTCCTCGATTTCCAGCATGAGGGCAAGGTCCGGACCGCCGACTTCACCCTCGGCGCCGGACAGGGCTCCACCGTGAAGCCGAGCGCGGAGCCCACGCCCAGCTCCACCGAGCACGGCGACGACCACAAGCACTGACAGCAGGACGCACAGAAAGGAGCGGTGATGTCTCCGCTTACCGATGACCAGCGCCAAGGCGCCATCGAGCTATCCATTGGTGGCATGACCTGCGCGTCTTGCGCCAACCGGATCGAGCGCAAGCTGAACAAGCTGGACGGCGTCACCGCGACGGTCAACTACGCCACCGAGAAGGCGAAGGTGACCTTTCCCGAGGGCGTCGACCCGCAGCAGTTGATCGCCACAGTGGAGTCGGCCGGCTACACCGCGGCTCTCCCCGCCCCGCCGAAGGCGGAGTCGGGCCAGGAGGTCCAGGAGCCGGAGGACGAGCTCCGTCCGCTGCGCAACCGCCTGATCACGAGCCTGGTGCTGAGCGTTCCGGTGATCGCGATGGCGATGATCCCCCCGCTGCAGTTCACCAACTGGCAGTGGTTGTCGTTGACGCTGGCCGCTCCGGTGGTGGTCTATGCGGGCTGGCCCTTCCACAAGGCCGCCTGGACCAACCTGCGGCATGGCGCGGCGACCATGGACACCCTGGTATCCCTGGGCACGCTGGCCGCGCTCGGCTGGTCGTTGTGGGCTCTGTTCTTCGGTACGGCGGGCGTACCGGGCATGACGCACCCGTTCGAGTTCACGATTGCCCGCAGTGACGGCTCCGGCAACATCTATCTTGAGGCCGCCGCCGGTGTGACCGCGTTCATCCTGGCCGGACGCTACTTCGAGGCGCGGTCCAAGCGCCGCGCGGGAGCAGCGTTGCGCGCCCTGCTCGAACTGGGCGCCAAGGAGGTCGAGCTCGTCGACGGCCGGCGGATCCCCACCGACCAGCTCAACGTCGGCGATCTCTTCCTGGTCCGCCCGGGCGAGAAGATCGCCACCGACGGCGTGATCGAAGAGGGCACCTCCGCCATCGACGCCTCCATGCTGACCGGCGAGTCGGTCCCGGTGGAGGTACGGCAGGGCGACCCCGTCACCGGCGCCACCGTCAACGCGGGCGGAAGGCTGATCGTCAAGGCCACCCGCGTCGGCTCCGACACCCAGCTGGCCCAGATGGCCAAGCTGGTGGAGGAGGCCCAGACCGGCAAGGCCCAGGTCCAGCGGCTGGCCGACCGCATCTCGGGCATCTTCGTCCCGATCGTGATCGCTCTGGCGCTCGGCACCCTCGGCTTCTGGCTCGGCACCGGGTCCGGTGCGGCGGCCGCCTTCACAGCCGCGGTGGCCGTGCTGATCATCGCCTGCCCCTGCGCGCTCGGCCTGGCGACGCCGACGGCGCTGCTGGTCGGCACCGGCCGGGGTGCTCAGATGGGCATCCTGATCAAGGGTCCGGAAGTGCTGGAGTCCACCCGCAAGATCGACACGATCGTCCTCGACAAGACCGGCACCGTGACCGAGGGCAAGATGACCCTCACCGACGTGCACCTGGCCGAGGGTGAGGACCGCGACGAGGTCCTCAAGCTCGCCGGAGCCCTGGAGCACGCCTCCGAGCACCCGATCGCCCAGGCGATCGCCCGCGCCGCGCAGTCCACCGCCACGGTGGAGGACTTCGCCAACGTCGAGGGCCTCGGCGTCCAGGGCATCGTGGACGGCCACGCCGTCCTGGTCGGCCGGCCCAAGCTGCTGGCCGAGTGGTCGCAGCACCTGTCCGTCGAGCTGGAGCGCGCCTTCCAGGAGGCTCAGGCGGCCGGCCGTACGGCGGTCGCCGTCGGCTGGGACGGCAAGGCCCGGGCCATCCTCGTGGTGGCCGACGTGGTGAAGCCGACCAGCAAGGAGGCCATCCGGCAACTGCGGGCGCTCGGCCTCACCCCGGTGCTGCTCACCGGCGACAACGAGGCGGTCGCCAAGACCGTCGCGGCCGAGGTCGGCATCGACGAGGTGATCGCCGAGGTCCTGCCCAAGGACAAGGTGGACGTCGTCAAGAAGCTCCAGGCCGAGGGCAAGACAGTGGCGATGGTGGGTGACGGCGTCAACGATGCCGCTGCGCTCGCCCAGGCCGACCTCGGCCTGGCGATGGGCACCGGGACGGACGCGGCGATCGAGGCCTCGGACCTCACCCTGGTCCGCGGCGACCTTCGAGTGGCCGCTGACGCGATCCGGCTCTCCCGCCGGACGCTGGGCACCATCAAGGGCAACCTGTTCTGGGCCTTCGCCTACAACGTGGCCGCCCTGCCGCTCGCGGCGCTGGGCCTGCTCAACCCGATGATCGCGGGAGCGGCGATGGCCTTCTCCAGCGTCTTCGTGGTCACCAACAGCCTGCGCCTGCGCAGCTTCAAGTAAGCCTGCGCAGCTCCGAGTAAGCCTGCGCAGCTCCAAGTAAGTCTGCGCAGTTTCAAGTGACAAGACGCCGGTGGCCCGGGAATTCCGGGCCACCGGCCACCGGATTGCTCGAAAGGAGGGACGGACATGGTCGCGGTGTGGCTGCACTGGACGGTCCCCTGCTTCTCCACGGCTGCCGAGTCCATCCCGCCCCTCTGATGACTCCAGGGGCGGGGCACATCAGACCCGCCCGTGGAGGCCCATCATGTCGGCCCTGTTCACGCAGGCCTTCGTCACCCTGCTCGTCATCTTCGACCCGCTTGCCGCCATCCCGGTGTTCCTCACTCTCACCCGGCACCAGAGCCCATCCGGACAGCGCAGAACAGCCCGGGTCTCGGTGCTCGTGGCCGCCGGAATCGTGACCGTCTTCGCCGTCGCCGGGAAGAGCCTCCTCGACGCACTCGGAATCTCTCTCCAGGCGCTCCAGGTGGCCGGCGGTGCCCTGCTCGCCCTGATCGCACTCGACCTGCTCAAGGCGGACTGCGCACGCAACCGCGCCGCGGCCGAGAGCGGTGGCGTGGCGTTCGTCCCGCTCGGCACGCCTCTGCTGGCCGGACCCGGCGCCATCGCGGCGACCATGCTCTACATGGAGAAGGCCGGAAGCGCCTCCGCCGTGGTGGCGGTAGCCCTCGCCCTCGCGGCGGCACTGCTGCTGACCTGGCTGACTCTGCACTTCTCGCCCTTCATCGGGCGGCTGCTCAAGGACAACGGGCTCAACCTGGTCACCCGGATCATGGGGCTTCTGGCCGCGGCGATAGCCGTGGAGCTCGTCGCCGGGGCAGTCCTGCACTGGGCCTGAGGCGATACAGCGGCCCGACGCCGGAGGCCACGGGGCCTCCGGCATGACCGGCCCACCGCCACCTTGTTTTACCCCTGGGGGGTATGTTACGTTCCTTGCACCTCAGATACCCCTCCCAGGTATCAAGCGAAAGGAGAACGTCGTGTCTACCGTTAATCCGCGTCGGTGGTGGGCGCTCGTCGTGCTTGCCGCCGCGCAGTTCATGGTGATCATGGATACGTCCATCATCGGAGTGGCCCTGCCGGACATGCAGCGTGAGCTGGGCTTCACCGACAGCAGCCTGCAGTGGGTGTTCAACGCCTACGTCGTCGCCTTCGGCGGCCTGCTGCTCCTGGGCGGCAAGCTCTCCGACCTGGTCGGCGCCCGCAAGATCTTCACCGCCGGCTGGGTCGTCCTGGCCGCCGGCTCGGTCGTCGCCGCAGCGGCGGGCACCGCGTGGGTGGAGATCCTGGGGCGCGCCGTCCAGGGCGTCGGCGGAGCCCTCATCGCCCCCGCCGCGATGACGCTGCTGATGATGCTGTTCGGGCACAACCCGCGTGAGCTGGGCAAGGCCATGTCCCTGTACGGCGCCGCCGCACCCGCGGGCGGTACGGCAGGCGTCTTCCTCGGTGGCGTGATCACCGAGTACCTGAGCTGGCCCTGGGTGTTCATCATCTACATCCCGATCGGCCTGGCCACGCTGGCCGCCATTCCTGCGCTGCTGCCCAGGACCGAGGGCAAGCGCGGATCGGTCGACTGGCTCGGCGCGATCGCTGTGACCGCGGGCATCGCCCTCGCCGTTTACGCGATCGTCACTGCCGACTGGCTCGCCGGCGCCGGCGCCGCCGTTCTCCTGGTCGCCTTCCTGCTCATCCAGCGTTCGGTCCGCGAGCCCCTCATGCCGCTCGCCATCTGGAAGACCCCTGGCCTGACCGCCGCCAACCTGGCCATGGCACTCCTGGGCGCCGCGTGGATCCCGATGTGGTACTTCCTCAACCTCTACCTGCAGAAGACCCTCGGTTACGGCTCCTTCGCGAGCGGCGCGGCGCTGCTGCCCATGACCGTCGCCGTCATGATCTTCATGGTCGGCATCACCGCCAGGTTGCTCGGTCGCTTCGGCGCGAAGCCGCTCATCGTGCTGGGCCTGGGCGTCCTCGCTGTGGGGATCGCCGGTCTGAGCCTGGTCAGTGCGGACGGATCCTTCGTCACCGATGTGCTGCCCGCGAGCCTGATCGCGGCGGTGGGCATGTCGCTGGCCTACATCCCCGCGATGATGTCAGCCATGTCCGGCGTGCGGCCGGAAGAGGCGGGCCTGGCCTCCGGCATCGTGAACACCACGTACAACGTGGGCTCCGCGCTCGGCCTGGCCGTGATGACGGCCATCGCCACCGGCCAGGGCTCCACCAACGCGGCCTTCGTCGGCGCGGCAGTGGTCGCGGCGATCGGCGCGGTCGCCACGGTGGCGTTCATGAGGCGGCCCAAGGCCGTCGCGCAGGAGGCGCAGCAGTCGGCAGCCCTTGGGTGAGAAGAACCCACTCCCAGATACCCCAGGGAGGTACGGTAGTGAGATAGGGAGAGGGAGTGGACATGGCTGGATACGGCGACACCAAACAGGACCATCTCCGGCGTCTGCGCCGGATCGAGGGTCAGACCCGCGGCCTGCAGCGCATGGTCGAGGACGACAAATACTGCATCGACATCCTGACCCAGGTGTCCGCGGCCACCAGTGCGCTCCAGTCGTTCGCCCTCTCCCTCCTGGAGGAGCACCTGGCCCACTGCGTGGCCGAGGCCACCAGGAACGGCGGCCCCGAGGCCCAGGAGAAGATCAAGGAGGCCTCGGACGCCATCGCAAGACTTGTCCGTTCCTGATTCTTCGAAGTAGATCGAGAGAGTGCCGCCGCCTACGCCGTCAAGGGCGCACCGAGCCTGATCAGCCCCTTCGGTCTGTGCGCCGCCAACCCGTGGGCGCAGGGCGGAACACGAGAGCCAGAACGGCGTGGATCGCGACGGAAGGACTCCGGAGCCCGTCGAGATCCACGCCGGCGGCCGCCGCCTCCGCCAGGTGGCCGAGCCCGAACAGTCCTTCCGCCTGGATCACGCGGCCTTGGACGCTCGATACCCGCACCGTGGGTACCGTCCCAGCCCGCAGTCACCGTAAAAATTCTTGTTTCCGCAGCTGGGCCGCATCTCGCGTGTCCCACCGTGTCCCACGGACGGTGCGTGCGACCTCGCTGCGGTGGTCAGATGAGTCCTGTCACCACGTACCGAACGCCACGTGCTGACGGAGGAACAGCCGGAACCGGCGAGTTCCCCGGCCATCCCGACAAGAAAGGCAGTGACAGGACATGGACCTGCACGTCAGCGAGAACCTGCTCGGCGCCAAGGACATCGAGCAGCAGCCCAAGGGGCGCGGAACGAGGTTCACGCTCAACGGCGCGCTCTGGCCACTTCAAGTGTTGTTCGGCTTCTTCTTCGCCGGCAGCGGTTTCGGCAAGGTGCTGTTGTACGACGGAGCTCTGTATGCGGCAGCGCCCCGGGCCGTGGCCTGGTACGCCGCGGTGCCGCAGTCCCTGATCGTCTTCATCGGGATCTGTGAGGTCCTTGGCGGTATCGGCCTGATCCTGCCGGCGATGACGGGAGTCAGGCCGAAGCTGACGCCGCTCGCTGCCGCCGGCCTGGCGCTGACGATGATCCTCGCGGCTGGCTTTCACATCATGCGCGGCGAATACGGATTGGTGCCGGCGAATCTCCTGCTGGGAGGCGTCGCGGCGTTCATCGCGGTCGGACGGTGGAAGCTGAGGCCCATCGCACCCACGGTCATCACCACCTCACGCGCACTCAAGTCGTTCGCGGTCCTCGGCGCACTGGCCCTGCTGGTGTTCGCTCCGACGTGGTACACGATGACCAACGTCCAATTCTGATCACTCCGTCAGAACCTGCGTGTCTCCGGTGGCCTGATGATCTGACCGCCGGTCGGGCCCGCGCAGCGCGGCACGGAGCGGTTCCGGGAGTGGCACCGCGCCCGCCGCCGAGACGGCCACGTAGGTCGTGTGCCCGGTAGCGAGCGTGCCGTCGCCCCGCCTCACCGAGATCGAAAGGTGGGGCCGGACAGTCCGGGACCACCGGCCCGGACCGGCCTCTCGACCTCCCGCCCGCCATCGCGGTCAGCGGAGACCCTCACCCGGACCGGACGGCGGCCCAGTCGGGGGCGAGCACCGACATCATGATCGAATGGTGCCATCCGCCGTCCCAGCGCAGGGCGTCGCGGCGCACGCCCTCCTCGACGAAGCCCGCCTTGCGGTACACGTGGGCGGCCCGATCGTTGAAGTCGAAGACCTCCAGGCTGACCCGGTGGAGCTCGGTGGTGGTGAAGACGTGGTCGAGCACCAGCCGGATCGCCTCGGTGCCGTAGCCCTTGCCGAACACGCGGGGGCCGACCAGGGCGATGCGCAGGTTGCAGGAGAGATTGTGCGTGTCGAGCCCGTTGAGCACGATCTCGCCGACGTAGGCGCCGTCCTCGGCGGCGCAGATCGCCAGGTCCAGCCGGTCGTCGTGGGTGGCGCGCGAGCCGTACCAGACCTCGGCGGCCGCGTAGTCGATCTTCCCGTGCGTCCCGGTCAGTCGGGTGGTCTCCGGATCGTTGAGGAGCTCCCAGAGGCCGTCGACGTGCTCGGGGCCGACGGGGCGGAGCGTCACTCGCTCCCCGGACAGGGTGGGCTTGCTGGCGAACATCACCAGCAGTGTCTATCCGCCCCGGCTCCGGCCGGGCAAGCGGATTTTCTCACCAGGGGCCGTAGGGGCCCTGGTTGCCGCCCTTGCCGATCTCGCTGACGGCCGGCTTCACGTCCGCCAGGTAGATCCCGGCGGCGATGACGGAGGCGATGGCGAAGAGGTTGAGCTGGCCGAGACCGATCCCGAAGTAACCCACGGCCGAGGCGAACGAGAACAGCGCGGCCAGGCCCAGGATGACCAGCCAGAGCTTCTTGCTCTGCTTGCCGGTGACCGCGAACGCCCGCGCCGGGGTCCGCAGGGCGTGCACGAGCGCCCATGCCGACATGATGAAGGCGGCGATGGCCAGGATCCAGAAGATCAGGTCCAGAACACCGTGGATCTGAAACATCGTCTCTCCAAAACGCTCGCCTCACTGGTGCTTGTCAGCCTAACGCCGAAATCCCCCTCCGCGTCGCCTCCGAGCCGTATGCCCTCGCGGCTCCGGGCTCCGTATCCCGGATTCAGCCGTGGATCGCTGCGATCATGTCGGAATGACAGAGAATGTTGCGGATGTCGGCAGGAGACTCAGCCGGCAGGAGATCTCCGACGCCGTCGGCGGGCTGGGGTGGCGCTACGTCCTGGGCGCCGTGCGCGCGTCGGTGCCGGTGGCGTCGCTGGCGCAGGCGGCCGACGTCGCCGCGCGCGCGGTGGCCGCCGCCGGTGACGACGGCGACGGGAGCCTGTGGATGGACGTCCGCCGGGACCGGGTGGTCCTCACGCTGCAGTCGCTGGCCGCCGCCCGCGTGACACCGCTGGAGATCGAGCTCGCCCGCCGCATCTCCGGGGCCGTCGGCGAGCTCGGGCTGCGCACCGACGCCGAGGTCGGCGGCCAGGGGGCGCGGTCGGTCCAGCTCCTGGAGATCGCGATCGACGCCCTCGACATCGCCGCGGTCCGCCCGTTCTGGAAGGCGGTGATGGGCTACGGCGACGAGGCGGGCGCGTCGGGCGCGGAGGATCCGCTCGTCGACCCCGTCGGCCAGGGGCCGGCGATCTGGTTCCAGCAGATGGACGCGCCGCGGCCGCAGCGCAACCGGATCCACTTCGACGTCTCGGTCCCGCACGACGAGGCGCCCCACCGCATCGAGGCCGCGCTGGCCGCGGGCGGGGTGCTGCTGTCCGACGCCGCCCAGGAGATCGCGGAAGCCGCCGGCCGGGAGGTACGGTACTTGCCGGTCTCCCCGGAACAGTACGTGGCCGCGCTCGTGGAGTAC